>JBDNGG010000463.1:0-20404 GCA_041689405.1 Terrimicrobiaceae bacterium
ATGGGCAGCGTTGGGTGCATGTGACGTCGAGCGCGGGGAGAAGTCGGACGGCGAGAGACCGCCATCCCAACCAAGAGGGTGGTAGGGCTCGGAGTCCCCTCCGCGTCGACTGATTTGAATGGGTCGCGTTGGGTGCATGTGACGTCGAGCGCGGGAAGAAGTCGGGCGGCGAGAGACCGCCATCCCAACCAAGAGGGTGGTAGGGCTCGGAGTCCCCTCCGCGTCGACTGATTTGCATGGGCAGCGTTGGGTGCGTGTGACGTCGAGCGCGGGGAGAAGTCGGACGGCGAGAGACCGCCATCCCAACCAAGAGGGTGGTAGGGCTTGGAGTCCCCTCCGCGCCGACTGATTTGCATGGGCAGCGTTGGGTGCATGTGACGTCGAGCGCGGGGAGAAGTCGGGAATTTCCGACTGGACACAACGGCGAGACTGTAGTTGGTCCGTCTTATGGTTTTTACATGGCTCTCAAAATATCGGGACTTTGGACTTCTGCTGATGCGCGTGGGTCTCGGCGGCATGATGATCATGCACGGGTGGCCGAAGTTGGTCGCGGGTCCTGAGCGGTGGGCCGGATTGGGCGAGGCGATGCAGCACCTCGGTATTCATTTTCTACCGGTGTTTTGGGGATTCATGGCGGCAGCCAGCGAGTCCATCGGGGGTGCATTGCTGCTGATCGGATTTCTTTTTCGTCCCGCGTCCGCCCTTTTGTTTTGCACGATGGCCGTCGCTGCGACGATGAAATACCGGACTGGCGACGGGGCTTTTCTGGAGTGGGCATGGCCCGCGGAAATGGCAATTGTGTTTCTCAGCCTGCTGTTCATTGGAGCCGGACGTTTCAGCGTGGACAGATCGTAAGGCGGAGGAATTCAAAATTCCGGTTCCGCAATCCCGTTGACTCGGGTAGGTTCAAGCCATGAACAGCATGACCGGCTACGGCCGCGGTGAGTCCCCCTCGGAGAATCCTTTTTGTATCGTCGAATGCACCTCGGTAAACCGAAAGACATTGGAGGTCTCCTGCCAGCTGCCTCGTGAACTCACTGCGTGTGAAATCCCTATTCGAGATGTCGTCTCGAAGCGGGTATCGCGAGGTCGCATCAACGTGTCAGTTAACCTGACCGGGCCGATTGCCGACGCCCAGCCGCAAATCGATTTTGTTTTGGCGCGGCAGGTCGCGAGAGATCTGGCGCGGATGAAGGCGGAAATGGCGCTTTCCGGTTCGCTCGATGTGGCGACGTTGTTGAGGGTGCCCGGAATTATTCGGAGCGTCCGGCCTTTGCAGGACGATCTGCTGCCGGTGGTAATTAATGCGCTGAACACGGCGCTGGAAAATCTTTGTGTGATGCGTGCCACGGAGGGTAGAGCATTGGCTGCAGATATTAAAACGCGCACCGAAGGGCTCCGGAGCATGGTCGCCGAGATCGAGTCCCGTGCGCCGCAACTCACCGCGCATTACCGCACCGCGCTACTCGCCCGCCTGGATGCAGCGAAATTAGATGTTCCCATCGACCAAGGGCGGATCGCTGCCGAGGTGGCGCTATTTGCTGAACGCTCGGACATCTCTGAGGAAGTCACTCGGCTCATGAGTCATTTGGATCAATTTGCGGAAAAGCTCGGTGCTGGTGAACCGGCTGGTCGCGCGCTCGAGTTTATCAGTCAGGAAATTGGCCGCGAGCTGAACACACTGGGTGCGAAGGCAGGGGATGCCGCGCTTTCGCGAATCGTCGTGGACGCCCGGGTGGAACTGGATAAGATCCGCGAACAAATCTTAAACCTTGAATAACGCTCTCGAATTCCGTCGCACTGGCATTTTATTTGTCCTCTCGGCACCATCCGGCGCGGGTAAAACCACGCTGACCATGGCGCTACGCCAAAAGCCGGATTTCGTGTACGCCGTGTCCTGCACCACCCGTGCACCGCGACCCGGCGAGGTGGACGGGGAAGATTATATGTTTCTCTCAGAGGACGACTTCGTGGCCAAGGTGGCAAATGGAGAATTCCTGGAGCACGCGGAAGTGCATGGTCGGCATTATGGAACACTGAAGCGCACGGTGCTGGACCAACTGGAGCATGGAGTGGATGTCCTCATCGACATTGATACGCAGGGAGCATTAAGCATCCGAGCTTGCGACGATCCCTTTATTCAATCGGCTTTAGCGGATGTTTTTATCATGCCGCCAAGCGTGGATGAACTTCGCCGACGGCTGCTTCGGCGAGGCACAGAGACCGCTGAGCAAATTGAAACGCGCATTAATAATGCATCGTCAGAAATGCAACATTGGCGCGAGTATCGATACACCATCATCAGCAGTTCAATGGAGGAGGATATCGAGAAATTTCGCGCGGTGATGCGAGCAGAGCGGTATCTCAGCAAACGACTGAGTCATTTCAACGAAGAATGACGACGCCCGTATCATCACCCGTCGTTGTGCTCGGAATTTCGGGCTCCATCGCTGCCTACAAGGCAGCCGATATCGCCAGCAAATTGCGGAAGGCGGGATGCGAGGTGTTCGCCGTGATGACGCGGCACGCAACGGAATTCATCACACCGCTGACATTGCACACCATCACGCGGCAGCCAGTCGTCGTGAATCTTTTCGATGAGGCCGATTCTTGGCAGCCCGGGCATATCGACCTCGCTGATCGAGCCGCGCTCTTCTTGGTCGCGCCCGCGACGGCAAACACACTAGCTAAGTTGTCCTACGGACTTGCCGACGATGCCTTGTCGTCGATTGGATTAGCGACGCGTGCACCGATCCTCATCGCACCAGCGATGAATGGGCACATGTGGCAGCATCCTGCGACCCGGGAAAATGTAGACCGACTGACGGCCCGCGGAGTCCAGTTCATTGGTCCCGAAGAAGGGATGTTGGCCTGCGGATACGAAGGGATCGGGCGGCTCTGGAATACGGATGATATCGTCGACCGCGCACTAAACGTGATTCGTGGGGATCTTCAGGTTCCGTAGTAGCGGTCGCCGGCGTCTCCAAGGCCTGGCGTGATGTAGCTGTTTTCGTTGAGGCCGGCATCCAATGCGGCGAGAAAAACCGGCACGTCCGGATGGCATTTGGCAATTTGTTGCACGCCATCCTCACACCCGACCAAACAGATCAATCGCAGCCGGATCGCCCCTGCTTTTTTTAGCCGGTCCAGCGCCGCAGCGGCACTATTTCCGGTGGCCAGCATCGGATCCACCACGAGCACTTCTGCATCCTCAACGTTTGGTGGAAGCCTCAGCAAATACTCATGCGGCAAGAGCGTTTCCTCGTCCCGATACATCCCGATGTGCCCGATGGCGGCTTCCGGGAGCATTTCTGAAACGGCCTCCGCCATTCCCAGACCTGCGCGGAGGATTGGCATGATGATTATTTTCCGCTGTAGCACCGCCCCAGGGCACGGTGCTAACGGGGTCGTGATCATTTGAGGGGTCTCTGCCAAATCCCGGAGCGCTTCATACGCAACGAGAGTGCTTAATTCGCGAAGTGTTCGGCGAAATAATTCTAATCCGGTGTTGTGATCGCGCAACACGCTCACCCGGACCCGGACCAGAGGATGATCAACCACGTGATAATTCATTTGCCTGAAAGGTATCGGAAGCCCCGGCCAATGCCATTTCAAAGTTTCCCGTAAACAATCCCGTCCGATAACGTGATCGACACTATGACACCATACAAGTCCATGATCGTCGCCTTTGCTTCTGTCGTTTGCCTGATCTGCCCCTCTCGGGCACAACCTCAGGGCGAACAAAAAACTGTATCCGGTGTGGCAGTCGAATTCATCAACGCTTACGTGACTGCGATCCCGGGATTTGACTCCGGTCACGAATCCGCGATCAAGTGGGTGTCCAAACGGAAGGATGTCACCGAACGCTTCAAAGCCGCCCTTGCCAAACTCTATCGGGATGCTCTCAAGGCTGATCCAGAAATCGGCTACGGAGCGGACGCTGTGCTTTCTGCACAGGACTTTCCAAAATCCTTTTGCCTGAAGTCAGCGAAGGTTGGTCCACCAAAGGGCGGTGCTATGGCCGTGCTGGCAGGTGAGGCACCGATGGACACGGAACTCAAAATTAAATTAGTCTTACAGGACGAAACTTGGCTCGTGGACGAGTCGGGCGATCTCATGAAATGAATAAAACGCGGATCAAGACCGCCATTCTCGAACAGCTCCGCAACGAGTTCGAGGTGCGTCACCGGGTGTCAAAACAAACGCGCAGTGAAGGCAATAACTCGGAGAGCAAGGCCGAAGGGAAATATGACACGCTCTCGATCGAGCAAAATTATCTTGCGGACGGACTCGCAAGGCAGGCCCATGCCGCGGTGCTTTCTGCGGCTGAGATCGAGACATTGCCTTTAATCGACTTCGCAACGGACGATGCGATTAATATCGGCGCACTTGTCCGGGTCGAGTTCTCCGGGTTCGCAGCAGAGTGGTTTTTTCTGTGTCCGAGCGCTGGCGGCACCGAGGTTCTCGTCGATGAGGTAGCTATCACTGTCTTAACTCCGGAATCTCCGCTGGGTTCGCAGTTGATGGAAAAACGGGTCGGCGACCGCACCGCCAATCCGTCTGCAAGGATCCTCACCGTGCAATAGCGTCCCGCCCGCGGATCAGGCTGCGAAGTAAGGCGCTGCGTCCGCTCTGGTATCAAAAATCGGGTATGCCGTGGCAAATCCTGCCAACTCAAATACCCGTTTCACTTCCCCATGCAGCGAGCAGACGGCGAGTTTTCCGCCTTTACGCGAGAGCTTCTTTCCCGCCATGAATAATTCCCGGAACCCTGCGCTGGCTGTGTATTCGAGTCGAGCGAGGTCGACCAACACATGGGTCACATCTTCGGACTCCGTGAGATTCGTGAATGCCGCATTCATTTCCTGCCAATTATCTGGCTCGATACGGCCAGAAATTTCCAGCAGGGTGAATGTTTCGGAAGGAGTGATCTGATATTCGGCCATAAAATCGGAGCGCTGAGAGGTGGGTGTTTAGCCAGCAGGCTGATTTGATGATATGTAGGCGCACAGACATCGGATCGCAATGGAAAACTCGGGACGCTCGTATTCCATCTGACCCTTTTGACTTACAAAGGGCGCAAGGAGAACGCAGGCGCTGGAGGTTAAAAAAAGACCGCGGGCGGTTCACGCGCAGCGGTCTTTCCGGGCGTAATGGCCCCTTAGTTTCTAGTAAGAAGTCACAGTGGTGGAGCGTTGTCCCGGGGTCACTGTTGTCACGCTGGTGGTCGTGTCTGGGTTCTCGCGTTGCACGCTGACGCAGCCGGGAAGCACTGTGATGGTAATTGTGGCGATGAGGATTAGGATAGGTGTTTTCATGGTTTTTGTAGGTTGATGTTATTCTTTTTTCGTGGAATCTTCGATGCCTTGCCCGACGTCTTTCAGACCTTCGGAAACATTGCCTTCACCCACTTGCGCTGCGCCGTCGGAGACTTTTTCTCCAGGGGTGCGGGTGTCGCAGGCTGAGAGCGCAGCTAGGGTGACCAAGGAGAGGACCGGAAGAATCTTAGGAATGTTCATTTTCATAATATGCGATAATCTGGTAAGCATGGCGCGGACCACGCTCTGATCGAATTCCTAAGTGTCTTTATACGATGCACATAAATTATGCTGCGCGCATCTCGATAGAGCGCCGCAGCAGGAATTTTCCTGCAATCTGCACGTCGCTTCGTGCGTTCTGCAACCTAGAGGAGCGTTCCTTTGAGAATGAGTTGTGCGACGCTGAAATAAATGATGATGCCGGTGACGTCGACGCAGGTTGCGACGAAGGGTGCCGAGCAGACCGCGGGGTCTAACTTCATCTTGCTGAGCAAGAATGGCAACATGGCCCCGACCACGCTGCCAAAGCACACAACCGAGACGATACTCAAGCTGACCGCGAGACCGAGTAAGGCGTAGTGCTCCGAGAACATGGCTTCACGGTTGGGAGACAAAACAATACGGACGTAGCCGATTGCCGCCAATATCAATCCGAGAGCCAGACCTGAGACCAGCTCGCGGCGAAACACGCGAGCCCAATCGCGGAGTGCGACGTCACGTACAGCAAGCGCGCGAATGATCAGCGTTGATGCCTGCGACCCGGAGTTTCCGCCGCTGCTGATGATCAGCGGGATAAACAACGCGAGGACCAGCGCGGTGGCGAGTTCATTTTCGTAATGTCCCATCGCAGACGCAGTGAGCATTTGTCCCAGAAATAGCAGGATCAACCATCCCACCCGTTTGCGGATCATGGAAAATAGACTGGTTTGCAAATATGACGTGTCGAGGGCCTGCATACCGCCCATCTTTTGCATATCTTCTGTGGTCTCTTCCTCGGAGATGTCGAGGACGTCGTCGACAGTGACCACCCCCACAAGCCGTCCGGCAGAGTCCACCACAGGAAGTTCTGTTCGGTCGTATTTTCTGAATGCTGCGACGGCCTCTTCCTGAAGATCGTAAGCGTGCAAGGTCAAAGTCTGAGGCTCGAAAAGTGCCGATGCCGGGGTTTCTCCGGATGAAATCAGGATGCTGCGCAGGCGGATGACCCCGACCAGTGTGCCACTCGGTGCGACGACAAAAAGCTGATTAAACGACTCCAGCTTTTTTCCGATTTCCCGGAGATGTTCGAGGACTTGGTCGACAGTCCACTCCTGCTTGACCATGACGTATTCCGGCGTCATTCGCCTTGCTATGGAACCTTCCGGATAGCCGAGCAGCGTGACGGCAACCCTGCGCTCGTCGGGTGACAGCATATTGAGCAGCCGTTGTGTCGCTTTGGCCGGTAGTTCCTCGAGGATCGCCGTGCGGTCATCCGGCTCCATCTCGTTGAGAATACGAGCCACATCTTCATTACCCAGCGCTCGGAGCAAGTTTTCAAGGTCCCCCACCTCAAGGTGCTCGAGCACGTCGGCGGCAAGGTGATTGGGCAGCACGCGAAGCATCACGGCACAATCCTCGGGATCAATGTCCGCCAGGATTTCAGCGATATCCGGTGCCGGGAACTCGCACAGAGCGTGTCGCAAGTCGGTAAAATTCCGCTGCTCGATAAGTTGGTGTAACTCTGGTTTGAGCAAATTACCGATCATGGCGGGAGAATACCCAATATCTAAGAAAAGCCTTCTATTTTCTTGGTTAAAAATCCGCCTAATTTGTCCTCAACGAGATCGCGGACGCATAACTTCGGTGATGACACCTATCCAGGAGTGTCCGACAGGACGACATCGGGATTGTTTTTAATGAAAAAGTCACACGCCCACGAGCTGGGAAAAAACAAAGCCCAGTTGCCTTTGCGGTCTTTTGCCAGTGCGGCGCCGGTTGGGAGCTTGATGTCCGGGCGACCATCAAGCGGGTCCATCTCCGGCATCCAGCGCACAATCGACCAAGGCGCCGGAGCGAGTCGGGCTGCCGCGTTGTATTCATTTTCGAGTCGGTGTACAAGCACCTCAAATTGCAATGGTCCGACAGCGCCGAGCAGCGCCACCCGTTGCAGGCTGTCCACGATTTCAAACGGTTGAGCCACGCCCTCCTTGAGCAGTTGTTCCAGCCCCTCGCGAAACCGCTTTGCCTGGGCGGTGCTGGGATTATGCAAATAGGAAAACACCTCTGGCGCAAAGGTTGGGATTTCATCGAAAAGAATTTCTGGATCTTCGGCTATGGTATCGCCGATGAAAAAGTCCTGGTTTCCCACAATGCCGACCACATCGCCGGCATACGCCACATCGACCGTCTCGCGTTCCTGCGCGAACAACCGCTGGGAGTTCGCGAGGCGCATCGATTTGCCAGATCGTGCATTTGTCACCAGCATGTCGCGCTCAAATTTGCCGGATACTACCCGGATGAATGCCACGCGGTCGCGGTGTTTTGGATTCATGTTGGCTTGGATCTTAAAAACAAAGCCCGAAAATCCCTTTTCCTCCGGATGCACGACGCGGGCGGCCGTCGGGCGGGGTGCCGGTGGCGGCGCCAATTTTAAAAATCCATCCAGCATCAACTGAACACCAAAATTATTCGCCGCACTGCCAAAAAATACCGGCGTCAACTCCCCGGCTGCGATCGCCTCGGGCGAGAAATTTGCACCAACGCCATCGAGAATGTCGAGTTCTTCGCACACCCGGGCATACACGTCCGGCGGTAATGCATCGCGCACTGTGGCATCCGTGATGCCGGATACGGCCACCGGCACTCGAAAGCTCCCGCCCGGAGTACGCTCAAACAAATGAACTTCACTCGTGGACCGGTCCAAGACGCCACGAAATTCTGGACCGTCGCCCAGCGGCCAGTTGACTGCGCAGGCCTGAATCCCAAGCACGCTTTCCAATTCGTCGAGCAGCTCGAGCGGCGGGCGGGCCGGGCGATCGAGCTTGTTCATGAATGTGAATATCGGCACTCCCCGCCGCCGACATACTTCAAATAATTTGCGCGTCTGGGATTCGATGCCTTTTCCCGCATCAATGACCATGACCGCTGCATCCACCGCGGTTAAGACCCGATACGTGTCTTCGGAAAAATCTTTGTGCCCCGGCGTGTCGAGCAGGTTGATCACAAACCCGCCGTATTCAAACTGCAACACCGTGGACGTCACCGAGATTCCACGCTGCCGCTCCAACTCCATCCAGTCGCTCGTCGCTGCGCGTTGGTTTTTCCTCGCTGTCACACTGCCCGCCAATTGCAGCGCTCCGCCATAGAGCAGGAACTTTTCGGTGAGCGTCGTCTTCCCTGCATCCGGGTGAGAGATGATGGCAAACGTGCGGCGGCGGCCTGCGGGATGGGACGAGAGGTGGGATGTGATAGCGGGCATGAAAACGGAATGAGTGTGTGTCGGGCTTGGGATCTGCTGCAGCGACGCACTTTTACAGATTGCCGGAATCGGATTTAGGTGATAACAAATTCGTCTCCCCCATGAAAATTAAATATATTATAGCTAGCGTGATTGTGGTCGCGTGCACAGCAAGTCATGTATTCGCCGAAAATTCACGCTTTTGGTCTTTTTACGACGGGAAGCCAACCAATGCTATCGGCAGCGAAGAGTGGTGGAATGGGGATGTGATGCTCGGCGACTGGTGGGGGATACGCAAAGGTTTTGAAGACGCGGGTGTCGAATTCTCGCTGACCTACACAAACAACATCGCAGGAAATCCCGTCGGCGGAAAATCTCAGGGTTTCACCTACACCGACAATATCGGATTCGGCGCGGCGTTCGATTTGGAAAAGCTTGTTGGCTGGCAAGGTGCGGCGCTTACGGTGAGCGGGCTCAACCGGTCAGGGAGTAGCCTCTCGCAAGACAATATCGGCAACCAGTTTACGGTTCAGCAGGTGTTTGGCGGGCAAACGGCGATGTTCTACGCGTTGTTTATCGAGCAGCGTATGTTTGACGACAAATTGGTATTGAAGCTGGGACGCTTTTCCACCGGCGATGATTTTGCATCCTCGCCATTGTATTGGTATTACATGAACAATGGCATTGATGGGAACCCCCAGGCACTGCCAGTGAATACCCAGTTTTCCGCCTATCCGTGGGCGGTGTGGGCTGCGAGGATTCGTGCTCATATCTCCGAGGAATTTAATGCGATGGCGGGTGTGTATCAGGTTTCCACCCGGGTGTTTGATCGTGCATATCATGGCATGGACTGGAGCATCCGCCCGGATGATGGGGTGTTGATGATCGGACAGGTGGGCTGGACCCCCGAATTCTTCAAACGTCCGGTGACCACCCCTGCGGCAGACGCGCCTGCGGCAGACGGAAAATCCACGGTTGAGCAGAAATCCTTTAAATCGGTGTCAGCCGTGCCTGAAATGGCAGGGTTGCCAGGACATTATTGGATGGGTGCCTACTATTCCCCGTGGCAGTTCCAGCAATTTGGCAGCGATGAGACGGCTGGCAATTCGTATGGATTCTACTGGCACGCGGATCAAATGGTATTTCAGGAATCGCCAGGCTCGGTGCAGGGACTCACGCTTTGGACGGCATCCGTGCTTTCACCGCAACAAAATATTGCCAAGCTGCCGTTTCAACTCAATGCAGGCACAGTTTATGTGGGGCTTGTCCCCGGACGCGATGCTGACGCGACGATGCTCGGATTTGTTTATGGAAAATTCAGCCGCGACTTCGCACGCAGCGTGGATGTCGATGGCGCCGGGTTTCCAGAATACGAGATCGTGCTCGAAGCCGGACATCGGTTTCAGATCAATCAATTTCTCTACGCACAGCCGAATTTGCAATGGGTGATCAATCCCGGAGGCACCGGAAATATCCCGAACGCATTAGTCCTCGGCGCGCAAGTAGGCGTAATTTTCTGAGCCAGTCCTCAAGTTTAGTCGCCCGCCTGGCTGACACTTGGAGTTGTGCAACCTCCTGAGAATCTGCGATAATTCTGAACTCGCAATTCCGCATTCCATCACATACAAGATACGCTCCAACCAATTACTGCCCTGTGGATATTAAAGAAATTCGTGCCCTTATTGACTTGATGAAGAAAAACGGCCTTGCCGTATTTAAAATGGAAAAGGAGGGGTTTAAAATCACTTTGCAAATGGCAGGGGCCGACCTCACTCCCGTGATTTATCAGGCTCCTTCACAGGCACCGCAATTTCACTCACAGCCATCTCCAGTGCCCGCACTCGAAGTCGTGTCCAGCATCAATGCTCTAGCATCCGACACCAAGGAAATTGTCTCTCCAATGGTAGGCACGTTTTACCTCTCGCCTTCGCCGGAAGCCAAAGTGTACGTGGAGGTGGGAGATACAGTCACCCCGGATACCGTCGTCTGCATCGTGGAAGCGATGAAAGTGATGAACGAAATCAAGGCAGAGATCGCAGGGATAGTCGTCGAGATTTCTGCCGATGACGGAAAGCCAGTCCAATTCGGACAGCCGCTTTTCCGAGTCAAGTAAGTTACCTTGAGCTTAAGCTCGCCGCAGTCCCATTATGTTTAATAGAATTCTTATCGCCAACCGCGGCGAGATCGCCCTCCGTATCATCCGCGCTTGTAGAGAACTCGGCGTCCGGACCGTGGCCGTGTATTCCGAACCCGATATCGACTCCCTTCATGTCCAGTTAGCGGATGAGGCCATTTGTATCGGACCTGCCGCCAGTTCTGAAAGCTATCTTAAAATCGACCGCATTATCAGTGCCGCTGAGATCGCGGATGTCGATGCGATCCATCCTGGCTATGGGTTCCTCGCGGAAAATGCCCAATTCGCGGAAGTTTGTCAGAGCTGCAACATCAAATTTATCGGGCCATCTCCGGAAGCGATTCGATTGATGGGTGACAAAAACTCGGCGCGCGATTGTGCACGCAAGGCAGGGATTCCGATTTCGCCAGGAAGCGATGGGACGGTGGATTCTGAGGACGAGGCAAAAAAGATCGCTCGTAAAATCGGTTACCCGGTCATGATTAAAGCTGTGGCAGGTGGCGGCGGGCGTGGGATGCGTATTGCCCACGACGACGAGTCGGTTATTCAGGGCTATCACAATGCCCGCAACGAGGCGGAAAAGGCATTCGGCAACGGCGCGGTTTACATCGAAAAATTCATCGTAAACCCCCACCACATCGAATTTCAATTGTTCGGCGACGAGCACGGGCGCGTGGTGCATCTCGGGGAGCGTGACTGCTCGATCCAGCGCCGAAATCAGAAGATCATCGAAGAATGTCCATCGCCGCTCATGAGCCCGGAACTCCGTGCAAAAATGGGCGAAGCATCCGTTAAGCTAGCTGAAACGGTCGGGTATTACAACGCAGGCACCATCGAATATCTCGTGGATGACGACGGTAAATTCTATTTCATGGAAATGAACACGCGTATCCAAGTAGAGCATCCGATCACCGAAGAGGTGTATGGCTGCGATCTCGTGAAGCAGCAAATTCAGGTGGCCGCAGGAGAACATCTCTCGGACTACGTGGTGAATGCGGAAGCACGCGGGCATTCAATAGAGTGCCGCATCAATGCAGAAGATCCCGAGAAAAATTTCCAGCCCAGCCCGGGCGAGATAGAGCTGTATTACGCCCCGGGCGGTCGTGGTGTGCGGATCGATTCTCACGTCTATGCGGGATACCCGGTGCCGCCGCATTACGACTCGATGATCGCAAAGCTCATTTGCACGGCATCTACCCGGTCTGCGGCAATCAGCCGAATGAATCGCGCGCTCAGCGAGTACATGATCACAGGCATCAAAACGACAATCCCGTTTCAATCGGCGATCATGCAGAATCCCGACTTCATTGCTGGAAAGTATTCCACTGGGTTTCTTGAGAAATTATCGCGCGAGACGGACGCAGGCAGTGGTTAATTTCATCGGGATCTTAACCTGAGTCGCATATCATGAGCCAACCAGGACAGCATCACCGCGCAGCGCATGATGCCATGCGTCGGGCAATCCTCGATGCGCGGCTCTACGGCATTCTCGATCTGGGGTATGTCGCGGAGAAATTTGCGGAGGAAATGGCGACCCGGTTGGTTGTGGCTGGGGTTCAGGTATTGCAGCTTCGTGCCAAGCATTTCAGCCCTGACGGATTGTTGCCGCTTGCGAGATCTATCGCCACGATTTGCCGGTCGCATCAGGTTCCATTTATTTTAAACGATTACCCGGAACTCGTGTCGGCAGTGGGAGCCGACGGCGTCCATGTCGGGCAGGATGATTTGCCTGTAAGTGAGGCCCGTCGGCTGGCGGGGTCGTGGGCCGTTGTGGGCAAATCGACCCATAGCGTCGAGCAAGCCACGGCTGCGGCTGGCGAAGGGGCTGATTACATTGGTTATGGTCCGCTATTTTCTACTCCGACCAAACCAGACTACACGCCCGTGGGGCTGGAATCCGTCCGGCTGGTCGAAGATACGATCGAGGTTCCGGTGTTCTGCATCGGTGGTATTAAGCGCGAAAACCTCGCTGAGGTAATGGCTGCGGGTGCGCGTCGGGTGGTGATCGTCTCCGGGCTTTTACAGGCAGAGGATGTGGCTGGCATGGTGGTGAGTTGCCGGAATTTGCTTGGGATTCCCGCCCGTGATAAGGAAGGATCAGCTGCGGATGATTGAATTCCTACAAAAAGGTGGCCCGTTCATGTGGGTTCTACTCGGTTGCAGCTTGCTGGCGACTGCGGTTTTCCTTGAGCGCGCGACGTATTTTCATCGGGTGAGCGTACGCGTGGGTGATTTGCTTCGTGGCCTCTCCAACCTGATAGCGCTTGGTCATTTTTCGGAAGCCGTAACCGAGGCTGCCGCCACACCTGGGCCTGCGGCGAGCGTAATCCACTCGATTTTGCTGAAGCACGACTTGCCCAGGGAAGAACTCAAAGATATTGCACAGGATGCAGGACAGCTCGAGATGCCCGCGATTGAGCGCAACCTCGGATTGCTTGCGACGCTGGTTTATCTTGCGCCGTTGGTTGGTTTGCTGGGCACGGTGGTGGGATTGCTTCAGACATTTGTGACGATCATTGCGGCGGGTGGGTATGCAACCACGCCTGAGATCGCGTCAGGAATATTTTCCAGTCTCATAGCAACTGCAGCCGGCCTTGCCGTCGCAATCCCAACGCTGCTGGCTCATCAATACTTGTCGTCCCGGGTTAATGACCTGATGCATGACATGGAACGGGCTGGAATCGAAGTGGTGTCCATGATCATTGACCATCGCCGGACCGTACAAAAACCGGTGCTGGCCGACCCCAATGCGCCGTGAAAATTCAGCGGAGACCACTTCCTCATTTTGGAATGGTGCTGTTTATTCCAGCACTCACAGTGGGGGCCCTGCTCGTTTTTTTTGTGTTGCTTAGCGGCACGTTTTTGCTCCAGCCGGGGATTCTTGTCGACGTCCCGAGTTCTCCATTTTTACTCGCACCTCAGCGCAATCCCAAAGTGGTGGCTGTCACCGCGGCTCCTGTGCCGGGGATATTTTTCGACAATCTGCAGGTAACCGGGGATGGGCTCGGTGAGGCGTTGGAGAAATTCCGTGGGGAATCACGAACGATCATCATCAAGGCAGATCGTTTAGCGCCGGTAGATCTCGTTGTGCAGGTCTTCAATACGGCGACACTGCGCGGCTTTAGCGTCGTACTCGCAACCTCCGAGACCCAATGAAGGGGCATTTGCAACCAGCTGACTCGCTCCGGTTGGTCTTTGACTGGGCATCAAGGCAGGACCGGCGCCGTCGGCTCGTGCTTTGGGTTCTTGTTGCGGTTGTGTTGCACGGCGGTGCGATTTTCCTTCTCGGATATGCTCCTCCTCCAATGAATATTCGCTCGTTTTCAGATGCCACGCTTTATATCGCGCCACCGGCTAAAAAGGCGCTGGAGGCGTATGTGTTGGCCTCTGATCCGGCATTGTTTGCCCCGGGGCGCGTGAGAGATGGGTTGCTGGATACGCCTGCCCTCCCGGGCTATCGCCCATCGTTCGATCAGATGGAGTTCAAACCCTTGCCGTTGCCTCGGGAGGAAGTCCGCGTCATGCCGACATTGGATGCTAGCCTGATGGATGCTCTCGCTCCCGCGCGCTCTGCAACAACCCAGCCAGAGGTTTCTGTTTCCCAATTGTCTACTCAAATCCGCGTTTCGGATAATCTAATAGATCGTATTGTTAACTTGGAATCCCGTCGCAGTTTTAGTGCTGGAGGCGCGGGAGATTTGCGTCAGAGCGTTTTTCTTATCGCCGTGGATTCGGATGGCGGGGTGCGCCATGCATTTCTCCGATCGTCCTCCGGGGACGACGGCCGGGACCTTCGTGCGCTGGAGGACCTGATGCAATCGCGTTTTGCGTCGACTGGCGACGCACACCTATTGGAGTGGGGAACGGTGACAATTTTTTGGGGTGCGGACGCAAAAGGCCCGGAATGATTAGATTTTCTGTAGAATATCTTGTGTTCATCTATGTGATGGTTTTCCTTACAGGCGTTTTGTTGCTTTGGATACCGTCCTCAATGGCCCGTTCTCGCAGGAGAGCGAGTGCGTTGAGGAACCGTATCCACTGTGGCCTTTGCGCGATGGACTATCGGGATTCATCTTCGGATCCGCTCCCGTGCTGTCCTCGCTGCGGACAACGCAATCAACGATAGTTATCAAAATTTTAATTCAACCACCATGCAAACGTATTTAATCGTTGCCAATCCGGCCCTGATGTCGATTCACTGATGTATCCCCACCACCTTTTTAAAGAATGAGCGAACGCAGAGTAGTAATTACAGGTTTGGGCGTTGTCACCCCCATCGGGTCGGACATCCCCACGTTTTGGAATAATCTCACCAATGGAGTGAGCGGTGTCAGCCGGTTTTCCGCATTCGACTCCACGGAGTTCGACTGCAAGATTGCTGGCGAAGTTAAAGATTTTTCACCGAAGGAGTATTTCCGGACGCCGAAAGACGTGAAGCGGACGGATCGTTTCACCCAGTTTGCGATGGCTGCCTCCAAGATGGCAGTCGCAGATGCGGGCTTGGATCCGGAGAAACTCGATTTGGATCGCAGTGGGGTCATGATTGGATCCGGAATCGGTGGTCTCTTAAGTATGGAGAACGAGGCGAGGCGCTTGCATGAGCGGGGCCCTTCACGGGTTTCTCCGTTCACTATCGCCATGATGATTAGCAACATGGCCAGCGGTCTAGTATCGATGGAGTTTGGCTTTCGTGGCCCGAATATGTGCATCGTCACCGCGTGTGCCACCGCAAATAATTCCCTGGGTGAGGCATGGCGGATCATTAAGTTTGGTGACGCAGATTGCTTTATCGCGGGCGGAGCGGAGGCGACAATCACACCCCTGGGTATTTCCGGCTTTGCCTCGATGCGTGCTATGAGCACGAGAAATGACGCGCCGGAAGCCGCATCCCGTCCGTGGGACAAAGATCGCGACGGATTTGTCATGGGTGAGGGCGCTGGCATTCTGATCGTTGAGGAACTGGAGCACGCAAAACGGCGCGGCGCCGAAATCTATTGTGAGCTGGCAGGATACGGTGTCAGCGCAGATGCCTACCACATGACCGCTCCGCTGCCGGACGGCAATGGCGCTGCCCGTGCGATGAAGCTTGCGCTCAAGCATGCAAACCTGAATCCGTCCGACGTGGACTATATCAACGCCCATGCGACCTCGACTCCGCTGGGAGACATCGGCGAGACGCGCGGAATCCGCCTTGCATTTGGCGATGCTGCGACAAAGACACCCATTAGCTCAACCAAGTCGATGACAGGTCATCTCCTCGGTGCCGCTGGCAGCGTGGAAATGGCCGCCTCGATCTTGGCTATCAAGCATGGAGTGATCCCGCCGACAATCAACTTGGAGAATGTCGATCCGGAGTGCGCGGACATGGACTTGGTTCCCAACACGGCTCGCGAAACCAGAGTGCGTGTGGCTTTGAATAACTCGTTTGGATTTGGCGGCCATAACGCCACGCTGATAGCCAAGGAGTTCACGGGGTAGCCGCCGCGAAGAGCTGGGAAATGGTGGTAACGGATCAGGGCAACCGCGGAGAAGCGGGGAATTCTGACTATGCTTGAAAAAACTCTAGGCCCCTGCGCAGAGGGAGACGATTGTAATGAAAACAGCGGAGATTCAACGGTAAAACCGGTCGGTCTTTAAAGCCCAAGTTTACGAGGAACGAGTTACCTTGGGGTTTCTCAACATTTCCACAGGAAGTGTCCGTCGTAGGCGATGCCGTATTTCCAATCGCGGTTCACGGAGCTGCTGGGCAACACCACGCGCACCACGCGTCCGGCGAACATCACGCCGGAGATGGTGAGGCAGAGCGGGCTGCTCAAGGACTTGATTATCGTAAGCACGAACAAATCGGAGTCTATTCACAGCGACCTCACGCACCTGCAACACGCGGCGGAGCGTTGGAAGCACTTCCGCGAGCGGTGGGATGCCTACTGCAAGAAGGAAAAGAAAAAAGAAAAGGTTAAACCTGTCCTCGTCGTGCAGGTGCAGGACGGCACATCGACGATGCTGACTACCACGCCACTGGACGAAGTAGTGACAGTGATTCAGCGCGTAACCGGCCCGCTGGCGGTGAACGAGATCGTCCACAGCTTTCAAGACAAGGAGGAGATTTCACACGGTGGCTGCATCATCCGGCGTATGGATCAATCGTGGATTCAGGATGCGCCCGATGTGAAGGTGGTGCTGTTCAAGACGGCGCTGACGACGGGTTGGGACTGCCCGCGTGCCGAAGTGATGATGAGCTTTCGGAAATCTGTGGACGCCACGACCATCGCGCAGCTCGTGGGTCGCATCATCCGCACGCCGCTGGCCCGACGCATTGAGACCGATGAAGCACTGAACACCGGCGAGCTTTTTCTACCGCACTACGATACGGCGAATCTCGAGAATGTGCTCAACGCGCTCCGCAGCCCTGAGGCCCACGAGGGCTTGGGGACACCGGTAGTGACACAGGCGGTGGAGTATCCGCGCGCCCCGGAGTTTGCCGATGTCTTCGAGCATTTGGCGACAATCAAGACGTTTAGTATCGACCGTGCACCGAAGATGTCGGACTTGAAACGGGCGCTGCGTTTGTCGGGGCTGCTGATGCAGGAGGGCATCAATGAAGATGCGGACGAACAACTGAGACTCGCGCTGACTGACAAGCTGGTGGAACTCCGCGACGGCTACGTGAAGAAGATTCCCGATTGGGGGAATACCGTTCGCGAGGGCGGAGAAATCGAGGTGGATGTGACTTCTGTTGCCATAGGCGCGATGAATGTCGCCGGACGCACTACCACGAAAATGGTGTTATCATCCGAAAACATCGACCAACTCTTCGAGGAAGCCGGACGAATGCTGGCGGCTGGCGAAGGGCTGCATCGCACCTACTGGAAGCGCTACCAGGAACAAGCCAAACCTAACGCATGCAAGCTGGAGGTATTCGCTATCATACGGCAGGGCGAAACGACGGCGGCGATGGAGAAACTGGCGGCGAAGGAGTTCAAGAAGCTACGGGATGCGCACAAGGCGGCCATCAACAAGCTGCCCGCTGCGGACCGGGCACGATTTCTGAACTTGAATCTCACAAGTCAACCCGCCTGTATACCTGGGCAAAGGTCAGGGGTCTCGCCGAGTTTGCCGATGCTCACGAAGTTTCCTTTGGACGTCTGATGGTCAGTCGCAAAGTGGGTGACAAACTTGAAGTGCTGGATGTGGCCGACCACAAGACTAGAGTGAAAGCGAGGAAGATGGGAGCGCCTGCAGATTTGGAGGCTCTTTTTGACGAAGTGTAGCGAGACGATGCAAGACCCAGGGCTTCAGGATGGAACAACTTTGCCGTTTCATCTTCGTTCTTTTCCAGCGAACACAGCGAAGAACCCAAGCATTTATTATTCTTTGCGCCTTCGTGGCTTCGTGTGAGTCTCATGAAGTCGCCTTTCCTTTCCCGGATAATTCCTGGTGTGCATTTCCTTCTTTTCCCGCGTTTGCGATATCAACGTATCGTGGGGGATTGACCGCTTACTGTGGGCGGTGATAGATTCCGCGTCTTTTCGATGAGTAATTATAAAGACACGCTGAATCTTCCCAAAACCGACTTTCCAATGAAAGCCGGGCTTGCCCAGCGGGAGCCGGAGATTTTGGCGCGATGGGATGAGGCGGGTCTTTACGAGCAGATTCAGGCCGCTCGTGCGGATGCACCATCCTATATCCTGCACGATGGTCCTCCGTTTGCGAATGGGGACGTCCACATGGGCACGGCACTTAACAAAGTGCTCAAGGATTTTGTCATCAAATCTCGGACGATGCTGGGCTATCGGGCACCGTTTGTGCCCGGCTGGGACTGTCATGGGTTGCCCATTGAGTTCAAAGTCGTAAAAGAATCGCGTGGTCTTGCACCGCTCGAGATCCGGAAGCGCTCCGAGGAATGTGCGCGCGGATTTGTTGATGTTCAGCGGGAGCAATTTCGCAGGCTGGGTGTGCTGGGAGATTGGTCGAATCCGTATTTGACTCTCGATCCGGGCTACGAGGCCGAGATCATTCGTGCTTTCGGGAAGTTTGTGGACCACGGGCTGGTTTATCAAAGCCGTAAGCCTGTGTTATGGAGTACGGGTGCGCAGACGGCCTTGGCTGAAGCGGAGGTGGAGTATAAAGACAAACTTTCACCGTCTGTGTTTGTGAAGTTTGCAGTGAAATCCGGGGCGTGGGCGGACCGCGCCAGTGTCTTGATCTGGACGACTACCCCGTGGACCTTACCTGCCAATCTGGCCATCGCGGTGCATCCCGAGTTGTCGTATGTGGTGGTGGAGGCAGGATCTCATGGAACGATAATCATGGCGGATGGCCTCCTCGAATCGGTCTGGGCGGCAGCGGGTCTTGAGGGAGCACCAACGATCCTTGCCAAGCTTCCCGGCTCGGAGTTGGTTGGCACTCGCACCCAGCATCCGTTTTTGGACCGTGAGTCTCCGGTGTTTGCAGCGGATTTCGTCACGCTGGAGACAGGCTCTGGCTGTGTGCATATAGCGCCGGGTCATGGTGACGACGATTATCAGCTTGGCCGTCGCGAGCATCTCGACTTGATCTCTCCGGTCGATGACTACGGAAAGTATACCGCAGAATGTGGAGTGCCGGAATGGGTGGGGAAAAATGTATTTGCTGCCAATGAGGATGTGATTGCGAGGCTGACTGAGCGTGGTGCGCTTTTTGCCCGTAGTAATTACACGCACAGTTACCCGCATTGCTGGAGATCCAAGACGCCGGTGATTTTCCGGGCGGTTGAGCAATTTTTTATTAACATCGATGCGATTCGGGAGTCCGCGCTCGCGCAAATCGACCAAGTCGAATGGTTGCCCCATTGGGGACGCAATCGTATCCGCGGCACGGTGGAGTCCCGACCGGACTGGTGCATTTCTCGCCAAAGAACCTGGGGAGTGCCCCTCCCGGTTTTCTATCAGAAGTCCGGCGAGCCGATTCTCGACTCCACGGTGGTGGGTAAAGTGGCGGATGTCATCGCTGCTCGCGGGACAAATGCATGGTTCGAGCTTGACGACGTAGCGTGGTGTGAGTTGGTCGGATTACCGTCCGATTGCACGCGGCGCAATGATACGCTGGATGTGTGGATTGATTCCGGTGTGAGCCATGCAGCCGTGCTGCGGCAGCGACCGGAGTTAGCATTTCCGGCGGACCTGTACTTGGAGGCCACTGACCAACACCGCGGATGGTTCCAGAGTTCGCTCATGACGAGTGTCGCGCTCACGGGTGAGGCACCTTACCGGAGCGTGTTGACGCACGGATTTGTTGTCGATGTCGATACTCGCGCGAAGATTTCGAAGTCGGAGCAAGCCGGATATAAAAAACCCATGACGGCTGCGCATTTCGTCAAGACGTATGGGGCAGACCTTGTGCGTCTCTGGGTGAGCAGCGTGAACTTCACGGATGACGTTCCGTTTTCGGAGGAATTGTTTAAACGACTTTCAGATTCGTATCGGCGCATTCGCAATACGTTGAGAATCTTGCTCGCAAACCGGTCGGATTTTGATG
>JBDNGG010000464.1:0-4761 GCA_041689405.1 Terrimicrobiaceae bacterium
AAGGTCGTCAACCTCTCCGGCATCGTTGACCGCGTTTCTGCTGCTCGAAACATGTTCACGATGGTCGACACCGCCGAAGCGGATTGCAAGGTCGCCTGTGCACGACCCACGATCGTCGTCGAACTCGGGCCGGGACTCACGTTGCTGCCGCAAACCGCCGAACCCGTCATCGCCGTCGGTATGGTGGCCGCCATCACCCCGGCCATCCGCATGACCGTGACCGAACTCATCACCGGCAAGGAAGCCGTGGCCGCCCGGCTTCAGGAAATATCGGCTCGATAGAAGTTGGCGACGCCGCGCCGTCCTTCCTGATCGGGTTGGGATGTGTAGCTGGTGCGCAATGGTGGTTGCGCGCAGCATCCGTGCAGCGTTCGCGGTGTCTTGGCTCGCTCGCTCGCTCCGTGCTCGGAGCAGCACTCGCGGGAGCGATCCTACACGGATGCTCGATGACGACCATCCCGCTGGCTCTCCCGTTGAAGCGACAGGGTGCGGGCAGTGGATCCCTGCTGGCGTTCGTCATCACCCCCGCGCTCCTCGGTCCAGCGTCGATCGTGATGACGTTTTCAATGTTCGGACCCGCCTGGGGAATTTGCAAGGTCGCGCTGCCGCTCATCACAGTTTGCCTGCTCGGCTGGGCAGTGAATCGTATTGGAGGCAAACCGCCGTTGCCGGAGAACGACCTTCCTCTCGTTAAAGCCCCCTGTTGCGGATCCTGCGAGGACGACTCATTACCCGGCGACAAGCGGTCCTTCCGACGCGATCTTCTGAGCATGATCCGCAATCTCGTCCCATTGTTGGGTCTGCTCGCTGCGGCAACTGTATCCGTGCTGATTGGTCAGGATCGGATCGAAAATCGGCTGGGCGGCGGCGCGTTCGCTTATTCCGCTGCCTTGCTAGCACGCATCCCCGCATACGTCTGCGAAGGTGGCGAAGTCCCACTCACCGCAGCGCTGTTGAAAATGGGTGTGAGAGAGCTGGCACGGCCTTCACGTTCATGCAAGCGTCAGTCGGCAACTGTCTCCCAACGATCATGCTGCTGCTAAAAGTCATCGGCGGAAAGTTAACGGCGATCTATCTGGCATTCTGGATGGTATATTCGGTCGCAAGCGGCCTGATTGTCGGACATTTCTTCTGAACGACGATGTGTAGATCAGCGGAGGGTCATGCAATCTCTCGGAAATATTCGGATATTATCGCGAAGGAGTTTTAAGGCAGGCGAGGCGGGAGACCGACTGCTATGACGTGCGATAACACGGGGGATGACAACGAATCCCTGCATCTTCAGGCCGGGGAGTAGGTTTTACTCACGCTGGTCGGGGCCAAATTGCTCCTTCAGCGCGAGGAGTCGAGACATACCAGACGCGTTCGCGGCAAGTTCGCTCGTGCTCGTCGCACCGCCAGGAGCCCCATCCCTGACGACATAGCAAGAGTCGTGTGATTGAAGCGTGGGTGTGTCGAATTCCCGGAAAAGCAGGTCTGTTTGAATAGGGAATCTTTTTTCTTGAGGATCCAAATATTTAAATTATAGGCCCGACCCCTTTCGCCTTACAAAAACAATCGAATTGACTGGTTTGACCGGTTCGCTTAATCTGATTTTGTGAGAACGTTAACCGCCACCGAGCTAAAAACCCGCACCGGGGACTTTTTCGAGGCCTTGTTGGTGGATGGAAAAGTTACCATTACCCGGAACGGGCGTTCTTTCAGGCTCCTTGTGGAGAACGTCGCGGTGGGTCCAAAAAAGACATTGGGGGACGCTCTTGCCATGGACATGAAAGGGATGGACCATCACAAGGATTGGGATTTCCCCAAGGTCGCAACGGCTCCCGTGAAGGCAATCACCTTTGAAAAATAGATGGTAATTCTCGATACAAATACGATCTCACACCTGAGAGATCGGCGGAGGTGGACTGAAGAATTCGCTCGATGGGAAAGCCGGTCCGATCTCACCGAAACCTATATATCGGCAATTAGCGAGTTCGAGATCCAATACGGAATCAACCATGTCCTTCCAAACGACCCGCACTTCGCCAAGATTCTCCAGGACTGGTTCGAAAAATCAATCAGGGTTCAATTCCGTGCCCGTTTGATACCGATCGGCTCCGATATTTGCCACGTCGCGGCGAAGCTCGCCCAACTTCCGAGCCGGGATCTTACGGATATTTTGATCGCTGCCACCGCGCTCGTCCACGATCTCACGGTGGTAACGAGGAACGTAAAACATTTCGAGGACACCGGAGTGCGAATCGTGAATCCTTGGAAGTGATTAGTGGTTTTCAAAAAAGGAAAAAAGCATCAAAAGGGGTTGGTCCCGCTATTTCACATTTCATAATTCCATTTGATAAACTGTGTGGGTCATTGTGCTTGGGGAGTCGCGGTGAAGTCCTCGGGCGATCCATGCCCATGTCATGGTTGTTTCTTTTCGGAGTCTTCGTGCGATTTCTGCCTCCACGGGATGCATCTTTTTCATCGTCCCTAATTCCCTGAGCGTTAGATTTCTTGCTGTTCGGCCTTCTCGCAGGCCTGAGCCAGCGTTTTTTGAAAGCGTTTCTCGGTCCTTGTCATCTTCGAAAATCGGCGTCCGCCGATCGCCCCGACTCATCACATGATAAATCGCTCCCTCGTATTCCAATCTCGGTTTCCCTAACACCAATGTGAAGCCTCTCAGGCTTTTTACGCCCTAACAATATTTAAATTATAGGCCTGACCCCTTCTGCTATCCAGGTGGGGCTGGTGGGATTGATCGGGTTTCGATTCATGTATGCTTAAAACGATTTCTTTAGAGACCTAAGATCAGCCTCCAATTCCTTCGCCATCGCCATGGTGTAAATTTTACGGATCTTTCCTTCATTTTGCAGAGCGATGATCTTTTTGAGGTCGCTGGAGCGTGCTTTCCAACTGATTCCGTCCGTAACGAGGATGAATGCAGTGTCATCCCGCTTTTGTTCGACGATCCGGTAAATGTCTCCGAGCACATCCGTCTGCTTGCTGCCCGTTGCGTTGAAAGCTTTGACCTCGATGAGAATCAGAGCGTCATCGGAGCTTGGGATAGCAAAGTCTGCTTTCTCGCTGCTTCGTCCATTGGCTCCGAGGAACTTGCACCTTGGGATAATCTGTTCCGGTAGAAATACCTTCTTCAATATCTCTTCGGTAAAGTCTTCCAGCATACGGCCTCGAAGCTGTCCCTTCACAGCACTTCCCCAACCTCCTTGGAAAAGGCCGATCAGCCGGTCTGACCACTTGGGCGGGCGGTTGATTTCGTCTGACATCCGCACGAGAATCTGGATCTCTTAAAGCTTCTCGACAAAAGCATCAGGATCTTTCTTGAAGTTCGTCACACCGGCCCCCCCGCAGTCCTTGAAGAGTTCGGCGGTAATTCGTGTGAACTCGTCTTTTGAAAAATCCAAAAAGAGCCGTAGAGCCGTGCAGCCGACCCTGAAATTTCCCTCCAATAGTTTCTCCACATCTCCCCGTGTGATTTTCCGCCCGGTTGGCAGCGACTCGAAAGCCTTGATCACCGCACCCGCATGAGGGTCTTCCATCCAGTCCACCTCCAAATTGGAAAGGGAACCGGAAAGTGGGGAGCTTTTCGACAAAATGGTATTTTTAATTCCGGTCATTAGTTCAGGGGGATTTCTGATCGGACTGATCACCAGTTATGTCTGCTGTTATTTCCAAGCGTGTTCTCTATTTTGTCGATGACGTCAGTGCATCTAATCGCGTCTATCAGCTCCCCGTTCAAATCCTCAGCATCCGGGGCTTTTCTGAGAGATAACACTCTTTTTTCTATCTCCTCGGAGTAGTCGTTAAAATAGGAATACAGAACCGCACCGGCTAGGGTCTGACATCCTTTCGGATTCTTGGCGATCCAGTCTGCGATAAATTGATCAGGATTCATTGGTTTTGTTGTTGTTTGAGTTAGTAGGCAAAGAGCTTTCCACGGGCAATCTCCACTGTCCGCGTTCCAAATGTTCGACGAGACCCAAATCGCGCAGAACTTGGAGCTGCTGACGGATCTTTGGTCTGACATTACTGTTTCCAGGAAAGGTCTGCGCCATCATCGATTCCATTTGATAGGCCTCACGGGTGGTAAATTCAAGCCGCCCGAGATTCTGAATTCCATTCAGAACGGCAAGCGCCCAACCACGTTGTTTGACTCCGATCGATTGAAGTGGCTTCAGCCGGGCGTATTTATCCGCCACACTTTGTCGTGGATGGGCTTTGCCTTCCTCCACGATTCGCACACGAGCATCGGGAGGGATTTTGCCCAGATCAATATTGCAACCCACCCATCCAGCCCGGCGAGCATGCGGAGCTAATGGCTTCCGGGGAATAATCGCCTGCTCGGTCAGGGCGAACGACGGAATCGCAATCAAATCACGAACCATCCACGCGGACAGATCATACCGCATAAGAAGCAAGGCCGGTGAAGAGTCTCCCCTGACCGCCGACAACATCGTTTCATACGCGCCATCAGGAACTCGCATTCCAATTTTCGATTTCATGCTTTTGAGCTGAAACGTTATTCCGCAGTCATCACAGCCGAAGTCTATGGCTCGCGAATTTACAGCGGTCGGACTCAGTCGAGAAAGGCAGGCGGGGCAGTAGCCTTCTTGTGCCATCCAACCCTCGGTGATCACACGTGCTTTCTGAGTAGGACCTGAATAGCTACTCCCGAACTGAGATGGCATTACCAAATTCATTTCCGTGGAAATCGATCCTCCTTCAGTGCAAGCCCGTGTGCCAAACCTCCGGCTCCGGAGA
>JBDNGG010000465.1:0-5103 GCA_041689405.1 Terrimicrobiaceae bacterium
ATCGATGCCTACCGGCATACGGGCCTGGAAAACAAACCGGGATTTCTGATGTGTAATGCCGACGGGACGATGACGATCCCGATTGCCGAACATGCTCTGGCGTTCATGATGACGGCGGAACGGGAGCTTTTCCGACATGCCGTCCAGCAGCGCGACCGGGTCTGGAAACGAATCCCCGGGGCTGGTGAACTCCATGGCTCGACCGTGTGCATCGTCGGCTTCGGAGGCGCCGGGCGCGAGTTGGCGATCCGGTGCCGCGCCCTTGGGATGCGGGTCATCGGGGTGCGGAGATCGAAGGGAGCTGATTCCGCAGCCGATGCGATGTTTACGCCGGAGCGACTCGCCGAGGCGGTGTCCACGGCGGACCATGTGGTGGCCTGCCTGCCCGGCGGGGTCGAGACGATACGGATTTTCAACCGGGAAATCTTTGCCGCGATGAAGGCGGGGGCGTCTTTTCACGCCGTCTCGCGCGGCAGTGTGATTGACTTCGCAGCCCTCGAGGAGGCGCTGATTTCCGGGCACCTGAAATTTGCCGGGCTCGATGTCACCGATCCCGAACCGCTGCCACCGGAGTGTCCGCTCTGGGAGATGCCGAATGTGCTGCTCACCTCGCACAGCGCGGGCTGGTCGCCACGGTTGGCAGATCGACTCTGCGATCTCTTCGTGGAAAACCTGCAAAACATCCGCAACGGGCGTCCCCTGCGGAATGTGGTCTCTCTTCACTAGCCTGTTTTCATGAAAATCAGCTCCGTAACCGTTCGCCGTCTTTCGATTTCCTCAGAGCCATGGTATGGCGGTGAGATTCCATCCGGTCAGCCCTCGTCCTTTCAGTTTCCGCTGCTCGAGATCGGGACCGACGAAGGGTTCGCCGGGCACTCGATGGGGTATTGTCCGCTCGGCCAGGGCCGGGGTGCTTCGTATCAGCTTGCAGACATCTATCCCCGCATCCTGCTGGGCCGCGATCCGATCGAACATGAGGCGCTCTGGCAGGAGATGCGCCTGCTGCACCGGCATCTCTACCATTGCAGCGAAGCCAATTTCGGCGTGGTCGATGTGGCCCTATGGGATCTGAAGGGCAAAATCATGAACCAATCGGTCGCCGCGCTGCTCGGCATCCGACGGCGATCTGTCGGCGCATATGGCACCGGGTTTTATTTCCTGAACACGCCGGAGGAAGTGGCGGCGGAGGTTCGCAAACTCAAGGCGCGCGGCTACCGCGGGGCCAAGTTTAACATCAATAAAGATGTCCGGACGACCATCGAGTTGTGCCGGGCGATTCGCGAGGCGGCGGGGCCGGACTATCCCGTGATGCTGGACTTGAACAGCTACCACAATTTCCAGGATGCCCTGGCCATCGGACGCGAGGTCGACCGCCTCGGGTTTTATTGGTTCGAAGAGCCGATCTACGAGCGGCATGTCTCGCGTCTCGCCGAATTGGCAAGGCAGTTGGACACACCGCTGCTCTCGGCGGAGACCTCCTCCTTTGGCGAATTGGGCGAGTATCTGCGCGCAGGTGCGACCGACCTCGTCCGCTCCGATGTCTTGATCAAGCCTGGCATCACCGGCTTGAAGAAAACGGTCGATGCCTGCGAGGTGATGGGCGTGGGCTGCGAGATCCACACCTGCGCATCACCTCTGCTCGACCTCGCCAATCTGCAAGTGGCCATGGCGACGAGCAGTTGCCCGTGGGTGGAGTGCCATCAGGACATGTTTCGATTTGGCCTGAAGAAACCGCTCCTCAATGTCGGTGCGGATGGCCTCATCCATCTGCCCGGGGGGCCGGGACTCGGTGCCGATCTGGACTGGGACTGGATCGATGATCACACGGTGGAAGTCATCGAAGGCAAAGACTACTAATTTTATGAACAACGACCGTTTTCAACTCATCGCGGCACCCTTCACTCCTATGAAAGCCGATGGGGCGCTCGACCTCGATCGCATCGCGCCCTATCGCGAGTTCCTGAAGGCCCAAGGGGTGGATGGAGCCTTTGTCTGCGGAACCACCGGGGAAGGAGCCCTTCTCGACGCTGATGAGCGGGAGGCTGTGGTCGATGCGTGGGTGGCCGCCCGGGGAGGGGACTCCAGTTTCCGGATCTTTGTGCACGTGGGCAGCGAGTGCCCGGCCTTGTCGGTGCGTCTGGCCCGGCACGCCGCCAGCTCGGGAGCCAACGCCTTCGCGATGCTGTCCCCGACGTTCTTCAAGCCCTCCGGCGAAGAGTCCGTGATCGAGCAGGCGGCAGAGGTCGCTGCCGCCGCCCCGAAGCTGCCTTTCTATTATTATCATATCCCGGCGATGACCGGGCTTACGATCTCGATTCCGAAGCTGATTCGTCTGGCGATAAAGCAGATCCCCAACTTTGCGGGCGTGAAGTTCACCCATGCGGACCCGGGCGAATACCTGGAGTGTTTGGCATTGGCTGGCGACAAAGCCGAGATCTTGTTCGGGCGCGACGAGTTGCTGCTCTTCGGACTCGCAGCAGGTGCCCGGGGCGCCGTGGGAAGCACCTACAATTTTGCGGCTCCCATCTATCGGAAACTTATCGCCGCCTACGAATCCGGCGATATGGCACTGGCCCGCCGGATGCAGATCGAAGCTCGCGACCTCATTTTTGCAATCATCGGAAACGGCGGTTTGTCTGCCCAAAAAGCCGCGATGGCGGCGGTGGGGATCGACTGCGGGCCATGCCGGCTCCCGCTGCCGCGCATCACGCCCGAACAGACCTCGACCATCGCGACTCTGTTGCAGTCCTGCTCCACTCTTCCCCAATGAAAACGCGACACCTAAAGACCGGAATTCTCGCCTCACTCTTCCTTCCCATGCTCACGATTGCCCATGCCGCCCCGCAAGACCGCCCCGTTCGCATCCTGGCGGTGGGTGACTCGATCACCCGGGGTTCTTATCTCGCCCGCTACGATTCCGGTCCTTACAAAGGCCAGGGCATCGGTCTTCCGAATCCGCAAGGCGGGGGCTACCGGAAGTTTCTTCAGGATAAGCTGCGCGAAGCCGGAATTTCCTACGAGTTTGTGGGGCAATTGAGTTTCGGTGCCTATGGCAAGGATGGGGTGGTGGACCCGCAATTTTCTCCGAATCACCAGGGGCTTCCGGGTTATGGAAACCGGGGTATTTTACAGGGCCACGATCAAAATAAGAAAAATACCCCGCCCACGACCAAGGATGTGCTGGCGCAACAGGGCGGAGAGGCTACCCAACTCAAGGACATCGCGACCGTCCTTGCGGAATACCAACCCGATGTCGTGCTCTTGATGTCGGGCTCCAACGGGCACAACGCCAAGGCCCGCGATCAATTGATCGAAACGATCGTGGCCAACTTCAAAGGCCCGCTCCTGGTGGCCACGATTCCGCCGCAGAAGCTGCCGCGGATCGGATGGGAGAAGACGGCGGAATACAATAGTTCCCTGCCGGAAACGGTGAAGCGGCTTGCTGCGAAGGGCGCGGATATCCACTTGGTGGATGTGTTCGCGGCCATGAATGACTCGGAAATTATGGGTGACGGTGTGCATCCGAATGCCGAGGGCAACAAGACCATCAGCGAGGCGTTTTTCGCGGTCTTAAATCCTATTCTCAATGAACGCTAAATGTTTTGGCTGGTTAGATCCTGTTATGCACTTTTCGCCTGGAACGAACCCGGTAGCACCGAAGGTGCGGCCTCCTATCCGCGCCAGGCAGCGCCCAGGGCTGGTATGATGCTAGGCCTTTGGCCCGAAGGCTGGCCACAAGAAATGCAGAACAGGCTCTAACCGATCCTTATTACAAATAAATATGAAAAAATTCTGTAATACCCTCCTTCTCATCCTCGTTGCTTTGGGCTTTAACCGACCCGCGGCGGCTTTCGCGGAAACTGCGGTAACTTCTTCGGCGCCATCACCCGATGCTTCCGCAGTGGAAGCGCGGACGGTTGCCGATCTGCAAGCGTGGGCGGCACTCAAGGCAGGCAACGGGCCGCAAGGGCGCCCCTTGCCGTTGGCCGGGTCGTGGATGGTCGGCTCGGAGCCTTATCAGCATGTCTATCTTGCAGGTAAAAAAGTCGGAGACCGCCTTCGATCTGGGTTTGTTCTCCCACTAGACTGCGGCCCCAGCCCTGGGCGCTTGGTCCAGCAGATCAAGCAAGGCAATCATGTGATGATCACCTTCGAGGACATCTGGGGTGGGGGTGGCCTCCACAAGTCCCCCTCGGACCCCTCGGCCCTCTTGGGCGATGCGAAGTATGTCACTTACTTTGATGCCTATTACCGTCCGGCACTGGAATATGCACGGGCCAACAAGCTGCCGATTGCTTTCCGTGGCTGGAACTGGGCCAAGACACTTCTCGATGTGGAAAACGGCAAGCGTGGGCGAGTCAGCTCCGGGGACGACACTGCCAAACTGATCCGAAACGGGGTTGCCAACGATAGTCTCGCCGACCCTTTCGGGCCAGTGACACGCTGGCAGGAGTTTGGTCAAATCTGGACGGGTCATGAGCTGATGAAGAAAATCCAGGAGATTTACCCCGACCCGCCGATGGTGGTTTTTCTCAACAATCATGAAGCGGGGCAGATTGGTTCTGCCGCGCAGATTGATGATACCTGTGATCGGTTTGTGGCACTCTATGGGACGGGGCAGTCTCTGGATTTCCGCGCACGGAAAATTCGCGAGGGCTACGCTGAGCGTTACGCGGCGCTCTTTGCCTCCGCCCGTGCGGCCTTTGTCGAGCCGGCGTGGCAGAAGAATACCCTCTTCGTGGCCTACAACAACACGGCGCCCCAGATCCTCGGTCGCGGCGTCAACGATAAGACGGACTGGAGCGGCAAAATTGGCTTCGATCCGGAATCCGGCTACACTGAACACCGGATGTATGACGGCGGAATGCCGGAGTATTACGACAATGACTGGCAGGCAGAGTCGAAAAGCGATTGCAGCCCATGGAGTCCGCAAACGGAGGCCAGCAATCTGATTGGTTATCAGGATGCCAAGGTTTGGCAGGAAAACCCGAATTTCTATTGGTCGTCGATTATCTGGGGAGGGGATATGCCTTCGCAAAAAGTCACGGGCCGCCCTGGCCGCTACATCGCCGCCGATTATGCGCCCAAAGCGAAATGGGACAT
>JBDNGG010000466.1:0-7764 GCA_041689405.1 Terrimicrobiaceae bacterium
CGATAATCCAGCCACCTGAATTGCCGCAACATTTGCACGCAATGCCGGAGGCGTCTCGCCGTTGACGTTGGGAAACAGGTCTATCTCGATGACCCGCGTCAGCGTATTCGTCAACACCCGCGCCTCGCCCCGGCTGTTGAACTGGATCACGCGATCAAACTTCCGACCATTGATCGTAAACTCCGGGAACCCGCCCGCCAGCTCAGAAAGTTGGACGTCCGATGCTGGCCGTTCGGGAATGTCCTCATCAATACTATCCAACCGCACCGATGGAAAACGTTTCACTTTGCTCAGTTGAACGAATGCTCCCATACCGGTGCGACCAGTTATCACTGCAGCAGAAAGGCCCTCTTTGTCTTCGTGGAAACCGATTTCGACAAGCCCGTTATTGGCTTGTGCATGGCTACGAGCCAATTGCAGGAGGTCGGCAACTTCATGGGCACTTCTGCCTACATCCGTCGAGCGGGTAAGCGACGACAGCGCAGGAACGGCAATACCCATCAAAATTCCAACTATTGCAGTAACCGTCAGCACTTCGATCAGTGAGAATCCTGCCCGTCGGGAAGGTCGATTGGCCGCAAGATTGTGCAATTGCAGGAGCAATTCGTAAGAGAATTTAATTTTCATTCTGAGGGGGATGTTAGCAAATACTACGCCAATAACTCCATTTCTGCATGGATTTTTGACGAAGCCATTTCCGAGTTTGAGGGGGATGGGCGGTGAGCTTTCAGGTAATACACTGTTGAAGTGAGTTTCGCAATGCAAAATAAACATTTCGCACATCAGAATAAACATTGGCAGTCCAATCTCACCCCGGTGAGCATTGGAAGCCTCGTTTGAAAAACAAGCGCAGTTTCGCCACTTGTAGTGGTGCGCGACTTGAGCCTTGATCCCAAAGTCATTCAACCACTGACAAGGTGCCTGCAGGATGCCGATGCTCCCGATAATTTGGAGAAGTGATGGTAAAGCGACTTCGTGACGGTCGGTGCGGGCTGCTAGACCGTCCATCACGCGGCGCAGCCAGCGATCAGGCGCGGAACGGCGAGAGGCGGTCACCTTGCGCGGCGACCAAGGCGTCGAGAATCTTCCTGGGTTCGTGAAAATCACGTACCATGGGATCGCAGGCAAGCGCCTGAAGCGCTTTTTCGCGACAGCCCTCGGCGGCGGCATCGACCACTAACTCATGGGCGTAAATTTGTGCGAGTGTCCAGCGGGCGGCCTGCGCGGGCATTTCGCCGACATGGACCGGATGGGCACCGTGCTGACCGACCACGCATTTCATTTCCACCACTGCCCATGGGGGCAGGTTTGTGACTGCGCCGTTATTCGGCACATTGACAATATGCACCATATCCGGACCAAACATCAGCGCCCGGATTTGCTGGCCCATCGCCTCGGGAGAAAGCTTCTCGCGAAGAATCAACGGGGCTTCGCCGGTGGCTCGCTTGCCGAGGTCAGCGGCATTTTTGGTGAGCTCTTCACTCAGCAGTTTTTCAGTAATCATGTCACGGCGCCATTTCAGTGCATAGCCGATGTCCTCGGGCCGGGCGGGGACGCGCGAGTGCGGAAAAAATTCGATGATGTGTCGATCTCCGCCCATTAGATACAGCCCCATGAGATCCAATAACTCCATGGTAAACTTGCGGTCCTGATGCTCTGTGGTTTCGAGCAATTTTTGGCGGAGTTGCGGATAGATATCCTTCCCGCGGTGGCGCAGCGAGAGGAGCCATGTTTGGTGATTTACTCCTGCTACGACAGGATCAAGCTGCTCAGGGGCCACATCAAGTAATGCTCCGAAACGAGTCAGTGCGTTAATCACATTATGGCAATATCCGATAATTTTGATCTTGCTGTATTTGTTAACCGCTCGGCAGATCGCTCCCATGGGATTGGAGTGATTAAGCAGGATGCTGTCCGGACAATACCGCTCCATCGCGCGCGCCAATTCCAAGTAGGGTGGAATGATACGCAGTCCCTGTGATATTCCCGTAGGTCCCACCGTATCGCCGGTTGTCTGCATGATCCCAAGCTCCGCAACCGCCTCAACATCCAGCTTGTGCCATGCCTGGCCGGGTCCATGCACGCCGATCGAGCTGATTACTGCGTCGGCTCCGTCTAATGCTTGCGCCAACTCCGTGCAAACTTCGAATTTCAATTCGGCTCCGTAATGCTCCGACAGCCGTCGTCCGACGCCTTCGATCAACATCATCGGTTCGTGCGCGATGTCATAGAGTGAAATAGTCGCCCCTCGGAGCTCCGGAGTCTGCGAGATTTCGATGGTGACCAGTTCAAAAAAATGACTGCCTGCGCCGATATATGCGATTTTCATAAGGTGAAGTCCTGAATTGGTTGTAATTCATGTCCGTGCGGAATCGGCAAAAACGTTGCTGAGGTCCATTCGTGTCGCCGGTGAAACGAACCTTCTTTGTGCGGGGAAGTGCATGAAAGCACGGGAGCATTTCCCAGCGCATCATAGTCGTATCGACCAAAACTGACATCCCATTCCTGATCGGGCAGGTGCTCGTCGCCCATGCCCAGCGCGCTGGCGGGCACCATCCCGCAAACCCGCCACCCGCGATCTGTCCATTTTACGGCGTGTTGCGAATGATTTTCGTTCACCATGAACTGGCTGATACCTCCCAACTCCTTGACATTGATCTCGCCGATGGCTTGCGGCCAGAAGAGCTGCATGATCGTTCCGTTGGGTGCGTAGTGGTATTCGATGTAATTTTTGTGACCTCGAACCCCCGCAAATAATTCAAGCGTGTCACCCAGGCGATACAGCTCCTGATTGCGTTTCGTGGCAGCCGTAAAAATGTCACTGTCATCAAGGTGCGCGTCGAAGCAAATACAAGAACCCAGCCATCCAAGTCTGACGATACCTTTTGCAAAATTGGCATCCCGTTCGCACTTCCAATGTTGGCCGAACTCCAATGACGGCGCTTCGCAGAAAGCAGCGTCAATGGAGTCCCACGACGAGAGGTTAAATAGAGGCAAGGCAGGACAGTTCATAATAAATTATTCATTCGCCTGCGGCGCTTCAGCCGCGGCGATGATCTCGCGAAGGTCGCTGACTAAGCTGTGCACATCGGCATCGGTAGTTGCCCAGGAACACATTAACCGTGCGCCTCCGCCAATGAAGACATAATAGACCCATCCGCGATTCTGCAGCTTCTCGTGGACGTGGTCCGGCAAACGGAGAAAGACCGAGTTGGCTTCGACCGGATAGAGAATTTCGATACTTGGGATCAGGCGGATTTCCTTCTCAAGAAGGCGGGCACAACGGTTGGCATTCGCCGCATTTTTTAACCATCCACCCGAGGTAAGAGTGCGATGCCATGGTGCTGCCAAATACCGCATTTTCGAGGCGAGTTGCCCTGCCTGCTTGCAGCGCCATGAAAATTCCTCAGCCAGCGAACGATCAAAAAACAGGATTGCTTCACCGAATCCAACACCGAGTTTTGTTCCTCCAAAGCACAGCACGTCCACCCCTGCTTTCCATGTGACCTCGGCTGGACTGCGCTCAAGCGTTACCAATGCGTGGGCAAATCGCGCGCCATCCACATGGGTTTTGAGTCCGTATGCGCGGGCTTTCTCGGTGATGGCGGAGATTTCTTCTGGTTTATAAATTGTGCCTAACTCCGTAGGTTGGCTCAGCGACAGGGCTCTCGGTCGAGGGTAGTGAATATCCTGTCGCTTTAAAACGAGCGCTTCTACCCCGGCAGGCGTGAGCTTTCCATGCTCTCCACGCGCGAGGAGAAGTTTGGTTCCATTGGAAAAAAATTCGGGCGCTCCACATTCATCGGTTTCCACGTGGGACGTCTCGTGGCAAATGACGCTGTGATACGACTCACATAGGGACGCTAACGCAAGCGAGTTGGCAGCAGTCCCGTTGAAAACAAAAAACACCTCGCAGTCGCATTCGAAGATCTCACGAAAGAGGTCGGATGCGCCAGCAGTCCAGTGGTCTTCGCCGTAAGACGCCACTGACCCCGAATTTGCGGAGGCAATCGCTTCAAGTGCCTCCGAACACAGGCCTGCGGTATTATCACTTGCGAAGGCGTAGCGGCGGACTGGCTCACCGGAATTATCATTCATAAGAGCGTTGGGATCGGAATCCCGGAAAGGTTATCAAACGGAAAGATCGGTCGACGCAACTTTTTGTAAGGAAGCGAGAGCAGATCGCTGGTGCATGGCCCTGGTGTGGATACCGTGTAGCTGCGGCGGCTGATACGATCGTAAGCCTGCCGGTGCGCCACCGCCGCTTTGACTCCAATAAAGTGAAGCGACTCCGGATCAATTCCCATGCATCTCCACTGGCCAAGATCATTTGGGGCTGTAGCGAGCGTATTCAGCAGGATGCAAACGCCGCCTGTTTTTAGCAGAACGCTTTTTCCCATTTTGATTCGCGTCCCGCGTGCCGAAACAAAATGGCTATGCCGATCTTCGACTTCAAATTCTCCGTCGGTGTGTTTCAAGACGGTGGCGGAAACCGTCACCGCGGGTCCAGATATCGAGGGACGTTTACCGCCCAGCGTGATTTCCACAGTCTGGCCGACGGCAACATTCTGCAGTGCTGTTACGGCGTCGGCATCGGCTAGAATCACGCCGCAGCGATCCAATCCACGATCCAGCATCGCTTGCAACAGCCACGTTCCATCGCCCGGCGCACCGCCGCCAATGTTGTCAGCGGGCTCCACCAACACCGTCGGGTACTCCGCATGATCTAACGCATCGGTGATCGCCGCCTCAATTTCCCACTCTTCCGAAAGGCCGTCTTTCGCGTGCTTGACGGCACTATGAGTAAGATCCTGGATTGCTCTCGCAACCGCAGCATCACATACGTCCCAGGCTACCAACTGAAAAGAAAGCCCCGTATTCGAGGTGTCAGCATGGCTGAACCCTGCACATACGCTGATTGCAAGAATCTCGTCACTCTCGTGCTTACGGGCAATTTCCAAAAGGCCCGACATGGGCTGCGAGGCCGTCGCCGTGCCCACAGGCGGCAGAAGAATCGGCAACTGCACGAGGTGTGTCCGGCACAATTTGCCGCTCTGAATAACATCCAGCAGTAAATCAAATGTCCTCAGTCCCGACTCCACTGCGTCCGTGTGCGGATTACATCGGAACGCCAGCATGACGTTGGCATTATCAGTCATCTCACAAGAAACATTCGCGTGGAGATCGAGGATTGCAGCCACAGGGATGGCACGTCCCGCAAGATGGTGCGCAATGCGCTCCAGCAGCATGCCCTCCACGTCGTCATGGGATTCAGACACCATGGCACCATGAAGGATCACGAAAATTCCATCGATTCCCGCCTCCAATGCCATTGGTAGATCGGTGTCGATATGCTGAAGCACGACATCGACGACGGCATCAGAGACCATGGGACCAGGGGAAGCGCCAAGGTCAAATGAGGGCAACAATTCCACTCCAAGTGCCTCGGCCCGATCCCGAATCGCGTGCACCAGGGAACCGCTCCCGGCGGAGGCGAGCATGTCTTCTCCTCGTCGATAGGTGAAATCCTGCAAAATGGTAAATCCGGGGGCAAACCCGTTGCTCTCGTGGGAAAGGCGGCAAAGAAAAACTCGCATACGACAACAACGGACTACTCGATCCCGGCTTCAACAAAAAACCGCGGAAGCCTGGTGAAAGATGATGTCATCAAACGGTCAGGCCCGGGATTTCGCGTTCCGGACTTCATGAAAAAGTAATTTCAAAATCAACTTTTTACGAGTAACGGCCAAACGCTGAAGTGGGACAGCCACGCTGATCGCGGCAAACGAGAACCCGAGCGGCTCCAAAGAAACAGCCAGACACCCGGCTCCCTCAACGGCCTCTTCCAACTCTTCAGCATACCCTTGCGCTCTAAAGGTTGATAATTTTGCTCCCATGCTCCGGCTGGTGAAATTGCTCCGTGGACCATTTCCGGCCAAAGAGAATTCGGAGTTGGCGAGTAGAAGCGTCTGCTCCTCCAGAGGAAGGTGAGCGGCTATCGCCCGTCCAAGCGCCGTCCGATACCAGGGATCATCGGACCCCGGCGCCACAATCATCCGGAGTGGCCGCGTCGTCTCGATGTAATCCAAGTATTTTACCCGCTGGCCGGAGAGCACTCCAAGATTCACCGTTTCATTAATTTCCTCGTAAATTTTTTCCATCAACGTCCGTGTCTGACGCTTGAGGATCGCATGGGGATCTGCCTTCGCGAGTTCTGCCACTTTGGGTCCGATGCAATAGTTGCGCGAACTCCTGGGGCGGTCAGCATATCCCAGCAACTGCAGCGTCTTCAAGAGCCGAACGGCACTGGGCTTGGGCAAGGAACAAGCGTCCGCAACCTCCCCCAGCGTGCTCGGTTCTGTGCGCGAACCCAGAAACTCGAGCACATGAAATGCCTTGTGTATCGATGTGATCTGCGCAGGGAGCGGATCAACAGATTTGGATGCTGGACTTTTAGTCATCACAGAACTACCAGCGAAGCGTTAGAGCCATGGTTGCGTGCGTAAAAAGGCTCTGGCAGGCACAAAAGATCGAAGTATAGAATTACATCTGTCATAAATTATCGGGTTGGTAATCCAAATACTGGCAAAGTAAAAGTTTTGTATTTCGGAATCATATTTTTGTATAGCAAAATTTATCTACGCTGATATTTTTTCGTCTTAACAACTCGTTTATTGTAACCGGACATCTCGAAAATTGAAACAATCCACATCAACTTCGCGCTCTCAACCCCGCATTGAGCCTTGTTTATCAATTACTCGGGTAGCGATCCTTTCGGCTTTACTCATTGCACTTGCGCCGGACGCCCGGGCAAGTGACACCGCGACTGCGCCCCGGGTATCTTTACGAATCAGTGGCTTGCCATCTCCGAATGCAACGGAACCGGTCGGCGTGGCCTCCCTGAACATATTACAGGAGTTCCTTAGGCTGAATCCTCATATTGAGGTGGTCCCCGCAGAGGGAATCAGGCTTGAGAACATGGTCAGTGAAGTCACCACGGTGATGATGGTGGCCGGGGGTATCGCTCCTGACGTTATGTGGATGAATTTTCGGAGCACAGACACGTTTGTTAGAAAAGGAATGATCGCGCCGCTGAACGAGTTTCTGGACCGAGAGACTCCCGAGGAACGCGCACGGATTTTGGAACGCATTCCGCAGCAGGTTCTTCCCGTAGTCAATCGCGTCGGGCCTAGTGGCAAGAGGCAAATTTATGGGTTACCGAGCAACTTTATGTTTACCGGTCTGTACTTTAACATCGAATTATTTCGCAGAGCTGGACTGCCTTTGCGGGCACCGGCGAATTGGGATGAGATGATCGAGTTCGGGCAGAAACTCAAAGCAGCGGATGCCAATATCCGGCCTATCTTTCTTGGAGGCGGGTCAACCGCCAGTTGGAACCTACTGTCCTTCCTGTGGTCAGCCGGAGCGGAGGCGGTGGTGGAAACGGAGCCCGATGAATGGCGCGCGGCGTTCGATTCGCCAGAAGCGGTCACTGCTTACAAGTTTTACTATCAGATAGTCGAACGCGACCGCATTGTCGTCCGCGCGGGCTCAAACTCGAACCCTCAGGAACTACAACGTACCGGGATGTTTTTCGGATACGTGGGAGCCGCCATCACTCAAGATCCGAATAAGTTTGGATTTGGGCCAGTGCCACGGGGACCAGATGGCGTGCGGGGATCAGAAATTAACGCCAACGTCCTCGGTATTTTTTCTCAAATCCAAGACCCTGCCGTCCGCGATGCAGCGTGGCAATACGTGAAA
>JBDNGG010000467.1:0-4567 GCA_041689405.1 Terrimicrobiaceae bacterium
CGCAAACCCCACTCCACTTGCGTCCGCCATGCGCGGCAGGTCGGTGCCGAGGCCATCACTCAGATCCATCATGGCGTGAATATCATACCTGCGTGTCAGCCACGCGGCTTCGAGCAGCCTTGGATAAAAATCAAGGTGCTTCCCATGGATCGACCCGCCCAGTTTGCCCGTGACAAACAAGACATCGCCAGGAAGCCCGCCTGAGCGCGTAGCCAAACGACTCCTTCGCACGCGCCCATCGGTTGCCACCGAGATGAACACACCCTGCGGAGCCCGCGCCGTTTCACCACCAACAATCGTCACTCCAAATTCCGCAGCGGCGCGTTTCAATCCGGCATAGATCCCTTCGATCTTAGCCAATCTTTGCTCAGCGGATGCAGCCAATGTTACGAGTGCATGTCCCGGTTTGCCTCCGCAAGCTGCGATATCGCTCACGGTTCGTGCCATCGCCTTCCATCCGATCCGCATGGGATCAGTGTCTGGCGAAAAGTGCACCCCTTCAATGAGACAGTCGGTTTTCAGAAGTCTCAGCCATTTGCGACTGCCACATTCGACAGCGGCACAGTCGTCACCCGGCCCGAGGACAACCTCTGAGCCTGCAGTGAGATTTGCGGTCAGCCGGCGCACCAACTCGTCCTCATGGATTTGTTCCAACGTCATTGAATCCATTGGGGGAAGAGGAGGATGATCGCAAATTGAGTGCCATTGAAAGCCATGTGCATGAGCACCGGCGTCCACAGCGAGCCGGTTCGTTCGTAGGCGACCGTGAGTCCCACCGAGAGCATCAAGAGTGGAAGGAGCGATCCCGGCGTGATATGCACGGCGGCAAACAAAATCGACGTCGCAATGATCGCGGGCACCCGGCCGCCGAAGCGTTTTGCCACACCGTATAGCAGCCCGCGAAATAAAAACTCCTCCACAAATGGAGCAACCAGAACGACCAAAACCCCGGCCAGAATCAGCGCCGTCGGACCCGGGCCGTTGCGCAGGAATGCTATCGTCGCGTCGCCACCTCGCTCCTCTCCCAGCAGTAGTTGTGAGACATATGTCGCAATAATAACGATAGGAAAGATCGCAGCGATCCCCACCACGGCGGGCACAACCACAGGTTTCCATTGGACCGGATGCAGGCCAAATAGGTTGACGGGGCTCAATCCGCGCAGCACGAGAAACGCGGTGACGAACAATGCCATCAACCCGTACATCACAATGGCAGATCCCAATAGCTCGGTCGTCACCACCCGCGATTCCGGATCTGCCGCCACGATGCTCCAAATGTAGTAGGCTGCCAAGACCGACGCAAAGATCCCATCTCCGACACGAAACGGGAGCGACGGAACGACCTCTTCGTGCTCCGGAAGCAGGTCGGATGCAATCCGCCACCAAACGTAAATTCCAGCTATGGCAGCCGGGATCCAGAACATTTCAACCGGCACCGTCAGCTAAAAATCGGGTAACGCAGAGGCGATACGGTCATGGTGCAAAAAACGGTGGCAAAAAGTATTGCCGACCCGGCTTTAATTCCGGAGTGCTCCGCATCAGGTCGATTTCCACTTTGGGAGCTGCTACGCTGGCCTCGCCAAGCAGACGGAAAATCCGGCCCAGAGAAAACGTCCTCTCGTAGCGGACCACCGCTGCATTCGGTGAGTCTCCGAGCTCCTGTGCCTTGGCGTAAGCGTCTTCGACATAGCCGAGTTGATCAACGAGCTTTTCCTGCAACGCATCGGTGCCGCTTAAAATCCGCCCGTCCGCAGGTCCAGCCTGCAGCGCAGCAGGGTCCAGCCCGCGCGCGGTAGCCACGATCCCAAGGAATTTTTCATAACTCTGCATCACGAGCCCCTGCACATACTCGCTTTCCTCCGGCGTTAGCTCGCGTGCGCCATTCAACATATCTTTGAACTTGCCGCTCTTGAAGACCACGGACTGCAACCCGACCTTTCCGAAAAGCTCACGGTAATTAAGCGTGGAAATGATCACGCCGATGCTGCCCGTGAACGTTGTTTCGTTGCACATGATCCAATTTGCGCCACAGGCAGCGTAATAGGCCCCCGATGCGCCGATACTCTGCATATAATATACCACAGGCTTCTGCGCGGCCAACTTCTGCACTTCATGATAAATGGTATCGGATGCCGTAACTTCGCCGCCTGGAGAGTCAACAACCATGACCACGGCCTTGACTGTCGGATCTTCTGCGGCTTGGCGGAATGCGAGTTTCAGGTCTTCGACCATCGAATCTCCCAGGCTGCCGGGCACACCAAATGCAATCACGCCCTCCATGGGAATCACCACGATCTTATCTGAAGTCCCCTCGCCGACGTAAATCTCGGTTTCTTCAAACGGAATCGGTTGGTTCGTCGTGATCCGACTCGACGCCGTGCTGGCTCCGAAGCCCACCAAGAGAAGTCCATTCACGAACATACTCACGCACAGCGCGAGAAACAAAAGCACAATGACGCACCCGGATTTTTTCATTGGAACGCAGACCGTGCCCCAATTACAGCCGCTTCACAAGTCCGCAATTTTATGGCATCAAGAGAGAATGTCCGAGCCGTCCGCACAACCCAACAACCCGCTCCATGGTATCACCCTTGAGCGGATCCTCACGGAATTGGTCGCTCGCCACGGATGGGAAGAGATGGGCGACCGCATCCCGATTCGTTGTTTTCAATTCGACCCGTCCATTAAATCCAGTCTCACATTCCTACGAAAAACCCCCTGGGCCCGCAAACGTGTCGAGGACTGGTTCCTCTGGGAGCACTCCAGCCCGTCGTGAATCAAAGCCCGACGCGCACGGCGCGCCATGCAGAACAAGCCCCGCGAAACGGCCATTTTTTCCCGGAAACTCATGGAGCGAAAACGCTCGATTTGGATGGGATGTAACGGCTCGATTTCCATGGTCCTCGATGTTTCCCGCTCGCTACGCTGCGAGGCAAGAGGAAAATGCCTGCCAACAGGTTGGCGGCCAAGGCATTTTCATTACAAGTCAAGTCTCTCCAATTTTTTGGAGGGACGTTGTTTCGACTACTTGGTTGTTTAGACCATCTCGTATTCGAAGAGTTCACCATCACATCCACGTCAAAGTCACCGCGTGCAGTTCCTTTTTCCGCTTTTGAGAATCGGCAGTGGCAATGACGAAACGGATTTTGTTCGTGGCGAGTGCCTGCACTCGACATCGGACTGGAAGCCTTGGCTTTTGTCATAAAGTGAAATTGCGTGAGGAATCGCCTGCGTCGCATCCCAAAATTCGTTTTCGGGAATTCACACACTTTCTAATCGGCCTGTCGAAAGTCCAAATGCGGCGGCGAGAAGGGCTTCAACGCACTCGACCTTCAGCGGCTCGGAATCTCGATCCAGCGCAATGGCTTTTAAAAACAACTCCACCGCTTTGGGCAATTTCTGCGCGTGCATCGCGAGCACCCCGGGATTTCTCAACGCCCAAGCGCTTTCCTTCCGCGCCAACGATGTCTCAAAAGCCGTTTGGGCACCGGAGATATTGCCCTCGTAGTAGCGCATCACCCCGCGGTGTAGCCAAGCCTCCCAACGATCATCAGCAGGTCGATCCAAGGTTTGTCCGCGACCCACGCCGACACATCAGGCGTCTCCGGTAGTTTGCCAGTGCGGAGTAATGGGAGCCAAACGTCTTGCGCGCTGCACATGGACTCTTCCGGAAAGGAAATCCCGGCGGTTTCAAGAGCACCCTCCCCGCTCGATTCGCCGCGCAGACGCTCCAGCGCGCCCCAGCCCGCGCCCATCTGGATCATCTTCTCCGGCGGCGTGTCAGGGGTCCTGCATGAATGGCATGAAGTTAAAGAATATTTTGGACAGAAAAGCTCGTTCGGAATCTCCACCTACACCTGCACTTGAACCTGCACCTACCAGCGGAAAGAGCGGCGAGCAGGGGTAGGTTCAGAAGTAAGTGTTGATCCTCTCAAACTCGCCTTAACTTCGTGCCATTCGGGTCCTGCATGGTTTATTGATATTCTACATGATTGTTGGCGAAAACATGCCAAAGCCGAATGGTGCCGGGACAGGTTCGCATCGAATACGCGGGATCATTTTAGGCTGTGATCGCGTGCGGAGACCGTCGGAAGGCGGGTGGTTTTTTCTATTGTGCGATATCAACCCCCGTGTGAATATCAAACAATGAACCAAAGAGAAGCTATCGAACGTTTTCACCTCGTGTTCCTGCGGCATTTCGCCACGGTGGTCAGCTGTGGCACGATCTGTCTGAAGGGCGGGGTGAACCTGCGCCTCTATCACAACAGCCCGCGACTTTCTGAAGATATCGACTTTGATGCCCGGGTTGTTGGTGTCGATGTTCTCAAAAAGAACGTGAACAAGGTTCTGGCAAGCCGTCCGCTGCTGACGGAACTCGCCGCCGTCGGCATCACGCTCAGCGAGATTAAGCCGGCCAAACAGACTCGCACCGCGCAGCGGTGGAAATTCCATGTTATTTATCAGGATAATCCGTTGCCGACACGATTGGAGTTTTCGCGCCGCGATGAAGAGACATTCGAGGAATGCGTGGCCGAGCCGCCCTCATTGCCGCTGCTGGCCGAGCAGC
>JBDNGG010000468.1:0-8891 GCA_041689405.1 Terrimicrobiaceae bacterium
CAAAGACTCACCGGAAAGCCGTCTGGCGACGGGTCAAAAAAGGAGCGCAAGTGACTCCTAAGAATTCCGGGCGCTCCAGTTTACTCCTCTGGCTTTTGGCTACCCCTCACCCGGACCGCCAAGTTGGCACCCGTGAACTTCACTCCAGAAAAACGCATCCTCTAAAACCTTCATTACCCATCGGTGGAGATCAGGTTCTTTACTCCCTCGCGAACCTGCTACGTTGAGCCGTTTGATTCCATGCTCGGAAACGAAACGCTGATGCTTGAGGGCGGGATCGGTGTAGTTACCAGAAGACTTGGAAATGTGGAAACAGGGCTTCTTGTGCTTCCGGGCAAATTCAACGGTTCGCAGGGAACCGCCGGTCACCTCCTTGGCCATCGTGAACACCACGGTTCCGTCAGTGTCCCGCACACTCCACTCCGTGTCGCTGGAGGAGTTCGAGATATTCTTCGCGAAACGTGCGCGTACGATGGTGCTCCTCCTGATTCGCCAAGTGCTGGTGTCACGCCCGCCTCCGATAGGAAAAACAGACTGTTCGATCCGGCCGGGCTGGCGCCTTGGAATTATAATCCATGGTTTGATGTTGCTGTCGCGCCGGGGATGGCCATGTAGAGCCCGGCCTGTGTGTATGCCCGGTCGGTCGGTTTCACCTTGAGGAATCCACCCGACGCCATGAAGGCCCTGGACCATGGGATCACGCTCAGTCCCGCGCCCAGCCAGTTGTCCGTTGCATATTTTCCGGTCCATCAATCGGCAGCTTGTGCTGTTCCTGCAATGGAAACTTCGGATGCCAAGAGGGCAATCCCGACGAGAAATGCGCTGAAAGAAATAGTTTTCAAGTCACGGTTACCATACCTGGCGCCTCCGGGATCGACAACCGGACTCGGCCTCATAGTGAGGCGGCGGGTGACATCGATCAATTTCCGCACATCACCCGCAATGCTCATCTCCAAGCATGTGTGGGAACGTGACAAATCACCGCCATGGTGCTTATGTTACCGCTTCGATGGTCCCGCCCTACAAAGAACGCGTCTTAGCAGAGGCTGCAAAAGAATTAGCCGAAGGCGTTCGCAAGCGTCCGAAAGACATGCTGGCTGTGTTCAAGCGCTTCCGGAAGTTGGAGGAACATCGGCTTAAGCTGTGGCACACTGCAGGCGGCGGCGGACGCGAGATTGCCCGTCAGAGAGCCGACCTGATTGATATTTTATTCCGGGAGTTGTTCGAAACTACGAATGAGAACTGCAAGCAGTCCGACCCGTGTGAACCGTTTGTGGTCATGGCATTTGGAGGATACGGGCGCAGGGAAATGAACCCGTTCAGCGATGTGGACATCATGTTCTTACTAGATCGCGGAAAACCAGGTCCGCGGCTGGAAGAGGCAATCCGGCAGACGCTCGTCGGGTTGTGGGACCTTGGGTTTAAAGTGGGTCATTCGACGCGATCCATGGCGCAGGCGGTTGCGCAGGCAAACGACGACATGCTCACCAAGACATCAATGCTCGAGTGCCGCTACCTGCTCGGCAGTCGTGATATTTTCAATGATTTTAAGGACCGTTTTGAGCGCGATTGCGTGAGTGGCAAGGAGGCTGCTTATGTGAAATGGCGTTTCCAGAACCAGGAGGAAAATCGGCTCAAATACGGAGCCAGTGTTTTCATGCAGGAGCCGAATATCAAAAACGGCTGCGGGGGACTCAGAGATTATCAAAATATCCTTTGGATCGCGCAACTCGCCGAAAAAATCGGCAGCATGTCGAAGCTGGTGGAAAAAAAGCACCTGCGGGACAGCGAGCGTAAACGCTTGGAAAAAGCTTACGATTTCCTCCTCCGCACGAGGACCGAGATGCACTATCAAAACGGGCGGCCGATTGACAGTCTAACGCTGCAACTTCAGGGGAAGGTTGCCACCGGACTGCACTACCCGGAAAAAAGTATTTTGCGCCGATGCGAGGCGTTCATGCGGGACTATTACAGCCAATCCCGCGAGATCCATCAGATCACCACGTCGGTGCTGGAGCGCATGGTTTCGAAGCCTACGGCCAAGCCGGCATCCCGGTTTTTTGGATTGCTGCCGGCATCGAAGCCTGCAAAACCGGAGCGGTTTGACGGGCTGATCGCGCGGGAGGGATTATTATTTCCCCAGACGCGCGAGATTTTCAAACAGGATCCCTTTCGGCTGATCCGCGTATTTCAGCATGCGCAGGTGCGTGGACTAACGATGTCGGAAGAATTGGTGGATTTGATCCGGCGTCGCGCACGGCTCATTGATCGGACGTTTCAATACGCCCGGGCATCACGCGAATTGTTCCTCTCGATCCTTTCCCACAAAGGTGAGGTCGGAAGAGCGCTGCGGTCGATGCACAATATGGGTGTGCTGGGGAAATACATCCCGGAGTTTGGTGCTCTCGATTGCCTCGTTCAGCATGAGTTTTTTCACCGCTATACGACCGATGAACACACGCTGGTCTGCATTGAGAAACTCGACGCAGTGATCCTGTCCGAGGAACGAAAACTCGCTGGCTACCGGTCTATCTTCCAGAAGCTGGAAGACCCCGGCATCCTCTATCTCGCAATCCTCCTGCACGACACCGGGAAGGCGGCCAACAGCCGCCACCATGAAGAAGAAAGTACCTTATTGGCGCATCGGGTTGCTCGGCGGTTGCAGCTTTCGCCGGATCGACGTCGGATGCTACTCATTCTGGTGGATTCGCACTACACGCTCTCCCACACCTCGCAGACCCGCAATCTCGAGGATGCCAAAACCATTACGGATTTTGTTCAGATCATCAAATCGCGTGCCAACTTGGATGCCCTGATGTTGCTCACGCTGGCAGATGGCATGGGGACTAGTGACCAAAACTGGTCCGACTGGAAAGAAGGGTTGGTGTGGTCACTTTACCGCAAGGCCGGGGAATACCTCGAGGTGGGACCGCGCTGGATCGATGCAATGGATCGCGACCGCAAGGGCACGAAGGCCACGGTGCAACGCCAACTCGGACGCGGATATGAAGAGGAGGTCGCGGCACACTTTGACTATATGCCGGAGCGCTACTTCCACGCATTCGGCGCGGAGGTTATCGCTGACCATTTGCGATTGTTTCGTGAGTTTTTCAGTCAGCGCATGCAAAAAGACCCCGTCAGGGCACTGGCATCCGTTTTCAAATGGATCCCGCACCCCGAGCAGGGTCACACCGAAGTCTGGGTGTGCGGTTGGGACCGCGAGCGATTACTTGAGCGCATCGCTGGAGCGTTTGTATCCGTAAATATCAATATCTTGAGTGCTGACATCTTCACCCGAGGCGACAACTTCGCTCTCGACATTTTTCGAGTGTGTAATACGCGCCTTCTGCCAGTGACCAGTGCAAAAGAGATTGATCGTGTTGAAAGCCGCCTCACCGAGGCGCTCCAACATGCGAGTTACGATTTTGCGCCGCTGATTGGCAAGGATACCCGCCTTCGCTCATACCGGGTCTCCGGCGAGATTGACCTTTCTACCCGCATCATGGTGGACAACAAGACCCATCCGTTTTTTACCATCATTGAGGTTCAGACTCCCGATCGCATGGGTTTGCTCTACAGTTTGCTTCGGGCATTTTCAGAAGCCCGGGTATCGATTCAGACTTCGCGGATTACGACGGAAGTGGAGATGGCGTTGGATACCTTTTATGTTACCGGCGAGGACCATGCCAAGATTGAGGACCGGGCAGCGATTGACCGGTTGCAGCGATTAATCCTGCGCTGGACAGGAGAGTCGTTTGAGCAAGCGTAGTCGATCGATGCACGGCAACCCATGGTGATCACGCGTCATTTTCCGGCGCTTTTTCAACGTCAAATCCTTCGAACGATCACACGGCACCCGGTGCTGCTGGCGCTCAATATCGGAAGTATTGCGCTGGGGGTGTCAGTATTTCTCGCGATCCAGATTGCCAACCGTAGTGCCTCCCAAAGTTTTCGTGCAGGGATCGAGATGGTCGCCGGGCGCGCGAACCTGGAGATCCGCGGGGACATCGATGAACGGGTCCTTCCACAAATCGAAAAGCTTGCCGGAGTGACAGCCGCGGCACCAGTCATTGAGTCGCTGGTGACTCTTCCCGGGAATCCTGGCGAATACCTGCGGGTCGTCGGATTGGACCCATTTTCGGGGCGCGACCTTCGGACCTTTGAGTTGCTGGGTGCAGGACGGGAGTCATTGGATTTTGAGCGTTGGCTGCGGGATCCGACGGTGATTGCAGTAAGCGCGGATTTTGCATCACGGATTCTGCCGGGGTTGAAGCAGCCGTTGCGGGTGCTTGCTGCGGAGCGGATGGCGGTGCTGGATCCGGCATTCATCATTGAACCCGATGATGCCGCTGCGGCCAGCGACCCGCGACTGGTGGCCATGGATATTGGATGGGCTCAAGAGCTCCTAGGGAAGACTGGGCGCTTAAGCGCGATCCTGCTGCTCGTGGACTCCGCCCGACTCGAAGATGTCACCGCCGAGATCAAAAAGCTCGTGCCCGACAACATCGAGGTGTCGCCCCCTACGCGCCGCGGAGACCAGGTCGAGTCAATGCTGGGCGCGTTTCAACTGAATCTGACCGCGTTGAGTCTGGTATCAGTGCTGGTGGGTGCGTTTTTGATCTACAATACGGTGTCCGCCTCAGTGATTCGTCGGCAACCGGAAATCGGTGTCCTTCGTGCGCTGGGCGCCTCGCGGGCGGAGATCCGGCTCCTTTTTCTTGGCGAAGGGGGAGTGGCTGGCGTCGCGGGAACGATACTCGGCATCCTGCTTGCGCTTCCGCTTGCGTCGTTGCTGTCGGGCCCAGTGGGGGAAACAGTGACCTCACTCTACATTGCCGTTAACATCGAGCGGTTATTTGTCTCTCCAGGGCAGATAGCAACTGCGTTTGTGGTTGGCGTGGGTGCTGCGGTGGTCGCCGGGTGGTTGCCCGCCGCCGAGGCAGCCCATGCGGATCCAGCCCGAGTCTTACGGCCGGGATCAGCAATGGATCGGTTCGAGAAAACGCCGATGCTGTGGATGCTCGGTGGCATCGTCGGAATTGGCCTGGCATTTGGTCTCGGCTGGGGGGCATTGGACTGGAGAGCCCCCATGTTGGGCTTTGCCAGTGCGTTTTTTGTTATCGTGGGATTCTCATTACTAGTTCCATCGGCGGTTCGATTCACAGCAGCACTACTTTGGTTTGCGCCGGGAAAATTCCGTATGGCAGGTCGCAACCTTGAGCGGTGCGCCCACCGCAACTCGGTAACCATAGCAGCACTCGCAGCGGCGATTTCCATGACGGTCAGTATTTCCGTAATGATCCATTCCTTTCGAGGCACTGTGGATCGATGGATCGGTTCCACCCTCGTTGCGGACATGTTTGTAGGATCGGCGGCAAATGAAGTGGCTGCGGCAGGAGCGGCGCTGCCGGATGCCGCGGTCGCATGGCTGAGCGCGAATGCGCGTGTGGACCGGGTTTCGACGTTTCGCGAAACGCCAATGGTATTTCAAGGTGAGCGCACCCTGATGGCGGTGGTGAGCGGGTCCCGGGCAGAATCAACCCAGTTTCTTGGCGGCGATCCAGCGCGCCAGCACGCAGACTTTTTGTTGACGGATACGGTGTTAGTTTCTGAGCCGTTCGCCAATCGATTTGATGTCACCCGGGGAGATAAGATCCCGCTTTTGACGCCAGTCGGGTCGCGGGACTTCACCGTTGCAGGAATCTATCAGGACTACGCACGGAATGGGGGAGTCGTTCTCATCGACCGCGCAAACTTCGAGAAATACTGGCCAGACGAAGGAGTGCAGTCGATGGCATTGACTCTGCACGATACGTCCGAGGCAGGTAGTCTGGCGGACGAGTTTCGCGCAGCGTTCAGCGATAGTGGACAGTTTTCGGTCTATTCCAACCGGGAATTACGAGAGCGGATCTTCGAAATATTTGATCAAACTTTTGCGGTGACCCTGGTCCTTCGCAGTATTGCCGTTGCGGTAGCGGCGATCGGCGTGATGCTCGCGCTCCTGATTCTCGCTGCTGAGCGGGAGCGGGAAATTGGAGTCCTCCGTGCCATTGGCGCGTCGCGGGGACAGATTGTGATGATGTTCCTGCGTGAGGCCGCCCTGATCGGTGCGATTGCATCCGTCGTGGGTGTGGTCTCAGGAATTTGTTTAGCGATGGTTCTGACCTGGGTCGTGAATAAGGCATGGTTCGGTTGGACCATTGACCTTGGATTTCCTGTGGGACTTCTGATATCAACGCCTTTGTGGATTATCCCTGTGGCGATTGTGGCGGCGGTGTTGCCTGCCTTGCGCGCAGCAAAAATATCACCAGCTGCATCTCTGCGGTTTGAATGAATGAGGGCACTCTACGGTGCGACCTTGCCGTAGGTGACCGTCTCTCCTTCGGCCAGGCCGTCGAATACGTCAGTGCGAAACCACGCGACACAATCCTCCTGGCCGTCACGTAAACGAAAGGGAACACGGATGTAAGTGCCCGAAAGCATTGCCTCCACGCGCTGCGATTTACTTTCTTCCGCTGCTATAAATGTACCGTCGAGACGCTCCGGCCAGTTGTCTTCTTTGTAGTATCCGATGCGGTTGAACTCCCCGAGCATCCACGGGAGCGGGTAATAGCTGTCGAGCAGAAGCTGCCCCGGCATCTCGTAATTTCTCGGGTCCTTTTCGGCTGCTTTCTGCAGTGGGTCGGTGAATTTTCGGATCTCAGGAAAGGTCTGCACATACACGTAGGGTTCTGTCGGGTCGCTATGGGATCGAAAGTTCAGCCAAAGCGACGGAAGCAACGAGACGGCAATCACGGCCCCTGCGGCAATCGGTGCAAGAAATGTAAACGCCGGGCGCCACCGCCTGAGTTCCTCGACGCCTGCACCAAAGGTCAGTAAGAATGGCCACAACATCACAATGATGCACCAGGGCGTTTTGTAGGTGATGATGCTATACGCGAGGAGCGTGCCGCCGCCGTAAATTGCCAGGTAGCGAAGCTGCGACGGGGATGGCCACAACAGCCGGAAACAAACCGCAAGTCCCGCCAACGCCGGCCATTCGTATCGTGCCATGAGCGCGATCCAATAGAAATTTAGCGGTCCAAAATCGTAGTCGGTTTTCGCATGCCCCCCATCCACGACCCCAGTTGCAAACCATGCGGCGGCGGTAGTTCCAATCCCCTTCAGCAGCCTCCAGTCATGAAAAAATCCGGAGTAAAACGCGACGATCGCCAGCACTCCCAGACCCGACGCAATCGCCGCCTCGCGCGGTAACCAGCGCCTCGGCGAGACGGGCAGTTTTGGCGACGACGGACTCACTCGCTCCCACAGCCACATCGCCCCCACTGCCAACAAAAAGCATCCTACGTGAATCACCACGGTTTCTTTCGTTAGCACCATGCCTGTGAGGCCTCCAACCAGCGCATAGACCCCGACCCGACTCCCGCGCTGCCATAGCTTGAAGATACCCCACACAGAGAGCATGAGAAAAAATACCATGCCCGATTCGTGGATGGAGTAGCGCCCGTAGAACACATAGGCGGGCGACACGGCCATCGCTGCGGCGGCCCATCGGGCGGCATTGGTTCCAAAGAACGTTTTGAACTTCAGAATCATCCAGACACAGCCGATGCTCGCGATTATCGCAGGCAACCGCAGCGCCCAAAGCTCTCGCCCAAATAATGTTTGTCCGGCAAACACCAGGTAGAAATGCAGCGGGCCGTGATAATTTGTCGGGTCATAGGCGTAATACCCGGTTTCCCGCATCCGGTCGGAGAACCATCCATTGATCCCCTCGTCAAAGTGCGGCGGCTTCAATTCAATCGCCCAGACACGGAGAACCGTGGCCACGAGTAGAATGGACAATTCAAGCCAGGGGATTCGACGCATCACGTTTCGCACCGCTTCGGATTAGCGTGACTCGCTCGCTGACTCCAGCCCAAACGTGCTTGCCCTAGACGTGATCCGATATCGCAGACGTTTCGGCGCGGGCGGCCTTCCGCGGCACCCGGGCATCCACAAATTTCATGATGACCACATAAAACACAGGGGTGAGGAAGATCCCAAAAAACGTGACCCCAAGCATCCCGAAGAATACCGCAGTTCCCAGAGACTGCCGGTTCTCAGCTCCGGGGCCTCCTGCAAGCATGAGTGGGAGCACTCCGAGAATGAAGGCAAATGAAGTCATGAGGATCGGCCGCAGACGCAGCCGACAGGCTTCCACCGCGGCCTCGAAGCGGCTCATTCCCGTCTCCTGCTGCTGCTTCGCAAACTCGACAATCAGGATCGCATTTTTACATGCCAATCCCACAAGCACGACGAATCCGATTTGGCTCTTCGCTGAATTGAGTGGGTGGGCCCGGAGGCGCGGTGGGATTAAAGGGGGGAACCGCGTTTCCCCCCAACCCCCTCCTCTTGGGGGAACAACGGGAATATCGTCGCCGGATCGGGTAAACGTCTGATCTATGGAAGCCAAGGAGTTATTTACGATGGCGCTACAGCTCGGAGAGCAGTGGCGGGTGCAGGAGTGTGAACTGCGGCGCGAGGAGGGACTCCTGCGCATGCATATTGGTTTTGTGCGCGGCAGTAAATTTGCTGCCCCGGGCTCGACCATCAGCTTGAACTGCCCGTGCATGACACCGTCGAACGGCGCTGGCAGCACCTCAATTTCTTCCAGTTCCGCACGGAGCTCGTTATGCGGGTGCCACGGGTAAAAACTCCCGACGGACAGGTTCGTCAGGTCGAAGTGCCGTGGGCTCGGCCCGGCAGCGGTTTTACGTTGCTTTTGGATGCCTTGGCCATGCTCTTGTGCAGTGATATGCCGATGAGCGAAGCCGCCGCGATGCTGGCCATTGAGGACACCCGGCTCTGGCGGGTGGTCGAGCGCCATGTCGAAGAGGCTTACGCCAAAG
>JBDNGG010000469.1:0-7602 GCA_041689405.1 Terrimicrobiaceae bacterium
CCTGTTTCCGTTCGGCGTGCCGCCCGATGAGTGGGTGGATAGCCATATACACCGGCCCTTCGTTGATCGTGATCAACCCGTCATCATCAACGACCGGATCCACTTTGCCGTCATGCTGCCAAAAACAGATGTCGGTGCGAAGCGAACGGATGTCCCAAGCCTCGAAATTGGCCGGTTCCTGCAAACAGAGCACGGTGTTCTTGTGCTGCATGGCATGGGTAAAGCCGCAATCCCAATACAGCTCGCAGTAGTTCCCCTTTTCCTCTGGATAATCGGGGGACTTCCAATACTTGTTGATGGTCGTCTGTTCGCCCGGGATCTTATCGTTGATGTTGTAGCGCACGCACACGGAGCCCACGCCCTCCGTGCGCCGGTAGGTGCACCGAAAGGCGTGCGACGAGGCAAACTGCGCAGTGCTGGAGCTGCCGACCACGTAGTTCGCCCCGTGGTAACTGGTCAACTCGTGCGGCTGCGCCCCGTGTTGGGGATGATCTTTGATCGCAACCACCTCGTCCGTAAGAGTCTTGGTAAGCAACAGACCTCCCTGACCATACACCGGCACCTGCTTGCAGAAAATGCCACCGTTGGAATAGCCGTTTTCGGACGTGCAACGGAAAGTGAACCCCGGCTCCTTGCGGTAAAACAACTCCGCCACTGCATCCGGCACGTGGTAATCCGCACTGGTGAACTCAGCACTGTAGGCGTAAGGATATGCAAATAAATACTTCGTTTCATCGCACCCTAAACTGCGAACGGACCACCGAGCTTCGTCGTCCAAACAATCCCGCCAGGGAATCCGCGTGATCGCGTCGCCGAGCACGTGCCGGAGCAGGGTCGTTGTCTCATGGATCACGGGAAAACCGCCGCGCATGGCGGCCCCGCCGATCTGCGAGACCGCCGGGCTCCAATGCCCGGCCACCTCCGCCCAAAGGCGCGCCTCGCATTGCCCGGCTAACTCGCGAAGCCGCTCGTCGCCGCTGTGCTGGCCGATGTGGGCCAGGCCGGTCAGCCGGTGCGTCGCATAGCCCTGCCCATACTCTGCGACCGTGCCCCTCCGCCGCAGCAGATCCTTGAGTTGGCACAGATTCGCCCACGCAATATTCGTGAACCGCGGCTCATTGAAGATCTCGCCGCCATAGGCCAGCGCCCACGTCCACATCACCGGCATGTTGTCGTTGTAGCCGTGAAACTGGAAATCCGCCATCATGCCAAACGGCAGGATTGCGGCCAGCCGTTTCTGCGCGGCGGCGCGCACTTCGGGTTCCAGCTTGTCGCTATGGCACGCCAGAACCCCGGCCAAACCGGCCGCCGTGAAAACGGCCGGCCCTGGCTCAAAGGGAAGCACCAAAGCGTAGCCGAGAATGACGTTCCCGAAGGCAATGTCGGAGGCATCGCCGAGGAAAAAGGAGTTGCAGGCCCAGATGGGGACACGATCCTGATCCCACCAGAGCAGATTCTCAGCACGCGCATCGTCGCCCAGCAGCGGGCGCAGTTTGCTTCGATTGTGGGCGGCCAGTTCCGCACGGCGGTTGGCTTGTTCATCCAAACTATGCGGTTTCATGTGTGACGTTAGTTTCATGATAATAAGTTATGTTGATTTGCTTAAATTTCCTCAAAGAGCAGCTCGTCGAACCAGGCGATACCCGGACCGGCGAGAACCATTTTCGGAAGCAGATAGGCCTCCTCGCCGCTATCCAGTTCCACTGCGAAGCGCGTCCAGTCGCGCGTGCCAGCCAGGCGGGCCGACGCCGCGAACTCGATGATGTTGCTATAGGTGTACTCAAACGAGACGAGTTCGAGGCCTGCACCCTGCTTTGCGCCACGTGTCTTGATCCAGCCGCTCAGCCGGTAACGCCGGTAAGGAAGAACGCGGCAGACCGCGCCGGTGGGAAAGAGCTCGAGGCGGACATCCTTGCCCTTCCCCTCCAGGCGTATGGACCGGCGTCCGGTGTGCGCCACGCCTTCCTCCCATTGCCCAGGATCGGAGAGGGTCAGGATCGGGCATTCCTCGGGCTTCCAGGGGTCCACGGCTTTTTCAAACGTATTGACCCGACCGACATGGAACGGCAACGCAATCTGTTCGTGCCGCCATCTCTTCGGCCTCACCGGATCCCCGGCCAGCCGCAGAAGCTCTCCGGTCAGCGGCTGCGGAAGATTCACCAGCTCCAGTTCCATCCGAAAATGAAAATTGCCGTCCGACTCGATGTTATCCTGTCCGGCTCGGCTCCAGATAATGTGCTCATCAAACAATTGCGAACAAGTGGCAAACACCAGCGGAACACTGGTACGATGAATCAGGATCGTCGGATTGAACGAAGAATGCGCCGCATACCCGATCCACGCCTGCGGATAGGAGGCGTTACGTCCCCGCCACGGGCCCCCCGGGTCGCGGTGACCGCCAAAGTCCGTGCAGTCGAAAAGCGCGTTGGAATGAACGATCCGGCGCAGTTGCCCATCAGCGTTCTCCCAAAGGCTGTGTGTCCAGCGCCGCTTTTCCGGAGAGTCGGCCAGGGCGCCGGGTGCCATGAGGTTAAATCCTTCCATCGGATCGGGATCCTGCTTGCGCACGTGGACGTTGCAGGTGTAGCGATAGCATCCTCGCGCGGGATCGTAATCCACACCGAGCAGCCATACGCCAGATTCACCATCCGGGCCTTTCACCTCGATCCGAGCGCGCAGCTCCGCACCGCTTTTTTTCAGCCAAGTCCACTTCACCAGATGTTCCGCGCCGCCGTTGGCCAGCCAGTGCGGCGGCCAGCCTTGAAACCCGAAATTAATCGCCGTGTTGCGGAGGGTGTGAATGTCCACCACTTTGCCGGGCGGCTCCACATTCGCCAGTTCATCCGGCTCAAACGGCGAGAACGACCAGATGTCCAGCATTAGCGGCATGAAGAGCGCGATCTGCCTGCTTCCGTCGAACACGCGCCAGTTCGTGCCGTCAGGTTCCAGTCGCAATCGGAGCCGGTGGGGCTTTTGACGTCGACGCTTCAGGCTTTCAAGGATTTGTTGAAAATAGGCACTCATCAAGCTTTATGTGTGATCGTTCACACTTTCATCAAAATAGCAGCCTTAACAAGCTCTTTATCCATATTTATTTCTTTTTTTGAACTTGGAAACAATCAGGCTCAGCTGGCTTTAAACTTCCATGGATTTGAAATATTCGTGAGTTTTGGCGAGGCTACTGGACAGGCTGCGCGGCGGGTCGTTGCGGTGCTTTTCCATCAGACGAACCCTGATCTTGAGATGCCCCGTAAATCCAGGACCGAACTCGTAGGTCATGTTGTCTGAAGTCATGGTACGCATGAACTGCTCCTGTCGGCCCTCCAGCAGGGCGATGAGCGCCCGGGTGCAGGCGATCTCGTCGTCCACGATATCCGGCATGCTGCGACCCTTTCCGGGATTCTCACCCGGCGCAATATAGCGACCGGCCTCATACCAGTTGTAGTGTGAGCGCTGAACTAGGTATCCAAACTGAATGTGGTCGCGCTGACGGTGCAGAATGACGGCCGCCCCGGCTTCCGCACTGGCGGCCTCTTTTCCCAGCAACTCTACTGCCTTGGCCAGCTCGGTCAGGGTCTGCTTTTCGTAAAGTTCGCCGATCACATAATCTCGAATGCGCTCGTCGGCTTCGTGCCGAACAAACGCCCCGATCCCCGCGATCCGGTCGAGATCATCTATGGCAACGGTGCGGTAATAGGCGGTCTCCTCCGGAGTGAGCGCGGTCAGGTCGGGGACTAGCGGGCCGGGCATCATCTGCTTGGGCAGGCCGACGTGTATCCACATCGGGCGGCGTATCCATGCGTGATCGCAAAGGCGCCAGGCCTCGATCAGGGCATCGGCATGTTTTGCACCCACCCATCGCTCGGCGATCGTGCGCACGAGAGCCGCCGGCTCGGCCTCGATCTGCGCATTGGCCGCTTTCATTGCCTCCATGTTGACATCTTGCGGCACCAGCTCCGGCGGATTGATGATGCCCCAGGCCGCCAAACGCCTGGCCCCAATACGATGCAAATCCTTCATTATACGGATCGTCTCGAACGGGTGCGGGGTGTAACGCTGCGGCCTCGGATAGTCAGTGGTGGGCACTTCGGCATGTACAATCGGGTTCCCTCCTCCACGCACAGCCAGGTCAAAGCGCTGTTTCATGTCATCGAAACGATCCCTGGCGGCCGCAACCCGATTCAGGTTTAGCACGTTCCATTTTGCCTTGGGTTCGCCCCACATCGCCTGATGGTAGCCCCAATGTTCCTCCAGGCCGCCTGCCCAGTCATAGAGGCCATAGACTGAACCAACAACCCCCTCCTGTGCTCCCGCCAAGATCTTTTCGCGCCACTCCGGTGGAAAGCCGGAAGTCAAGTTCACCGTGAACTCCGGGTTCTTCCGGCGCCCCTCCTCGCAGAGCAGGGAGAGAAAATTATTAACCCGTTTATCCAGTGGAAATTTCCGGTTGAACCCAGCGCCGTTTGCGCCGGCGTAGGAGTCCGGATTGTAGTCGAATCCCGAGCCGCTATCGCTGGTGAAGAGGCTGATCAGGGCGAGATCAGGCACCAGTTCCATGGCCTGGGCCATCATCTCCCGGTAGTGGGTTTGCACCTCAGGCATGTCTGTGCACAAAGCGTAAAGCGGCGATGTGCTACAAGTCGGGTTATCCACGCGAGGCCCGCGTAGGGTCGGATGTTTCCGGAAGAAACGCTCCGGCACAAACCGCGGCTCGCAAAGATAAAGCAGTGGTTCGATTCCATTGCGCCGGGCGGCCGCCGCGAAACGGAGCAACACCTTGCGGTTCCGCTCGAGGTAGGTTTCGGGATAAAGCCCGCGATTGAGTGCACTGCTGAAGAAAAGATCCAGCGGCGGCCCGAAGTTGGCGAACCAAAGATATACATTCTCCGGCTGGTTGAGCAGCTCGGGATGCATCAAATCGGGTAGATGATTGACCTGCACATGCGTGACCCCGGCATTGGCTAGGGATTGCATGAATGTCTCCACGTTCGCTTCCGTGGTTTCAAAAGACAGTAGGTTCGGGTAACAGATGATTTCTTGTATGGCGTTCATTAGATTTAGTTAGTTGGGTTGATTGGTTAGTTAGTTGGGTTGGTTTTCAAAGGGGCTCTTTCGGCAGGCTGTTGGACGCGCAGGCAGACATCGTCAATATATAGATCCGCCTCCTGCGAAGTGATTGCCACAGAGCCAGCAGCGGAAACCTGTGCGGGGTTGAGGCAGGGAACCCAGATCCGGAGGGTCTGCCACTGGTCGGTCAATTCCACCTCTTGCTGGCCGGCATGGTAGCTCCAGCTCTCACCTCTCAGCCTCCACCAGATCATCGGATGGACTCTCCCCTTCCCCTTCACTTTGCAGGAGAACTCGACCCCGCAGTTGAAGAGGGAAACAGGTTGGGCGGAAAAATACGGAAACGGCGAGTCCGCTGCGGTCTTGACAATATGCAGGCTAGGGGAACCGCTCGCTGAGATCTTCGGGTTATTGCAATTGAAGATGCCTCTGGCAGCAGGATCGGCCAAGGGGCCAAGTGGGAGGTCATCAAAGTCGGAGACGCTTAAAAGGTTCTTATTCTGAAAGGAATTTGCTGCGGCATTCCAAATAAGCGGGCCGTCCGGAACGAGCCTCAGTTCTGTGAGGAGAAACTTGCGGGCCGGGGGCACGGGCTCAGCGCCCTTCCATCCAATCCAAACGATCATCGCGTCGGCCTCCGGCGGCGCACACAGTCCGACCTCCAACGTAGGCACGATGCCTGGTAGCAGATGGTGCGTGTAGAGGTGATTGAACAGAATTGGACGTGCGTTTCTCAAATAGGTAACTGAGAGGATCAACTCCTCCCCGGCTCCGCCTTCCCCCTCCTTGATCGGGGAAAAACGCAGCCGATAAACCTCCAACGGCTGAACCTTAACGGGGCCGATCCCGGCGTATTTGTATTTCGTCGGGACGGCACCAGGCGGAATCTGGAATCCGGTGAGCTGATCCTGCCGCGTGAATGCCGCACTGTAGGGAACGAACTCGTTGACGGTCGTTTTGTCGCAGTTGCCAGCCTGATACTCCGTTGGCGACTCCACTCCCTTGACTGTTTGAAGGAGATCAACCTCCACGCCGGCTCCTGCCGCTTGCGCGAGGATACACACCGGAGCGAAAATCAGGAAAATCGGCAGAATGATTTTGGAAAAAGAATGCATGAGAATTCGACAATCGATCAGGCGCTACTCAGGAGATCGCAGGCAGGATCGGGGCGTTCCGCCCACGCCGGCAGGAGGCTGGTCATTCCCCTGAACAAGCGCGCCAGCGGGTCGAACGCTCCCTGCGCCGGGAATCGTCCCGAAATCCACCGCCATGAGAACACTCACGTGGATGAAAATCTCGCCCTGGCCTATCCACACCAAACCAACCGACCAGCGCCCTCCCATACGCGGCAACACGCTCAAATCCAAATGACCATTGGGAAAAACCAACCGATTGGACCAGCCGCCGTCCGCCCGGGTCAGCGAGGGTAACAGGTGCTCTTCGTCCCTGATCCATGCGTGGAAGACTAATCCCGGCAAAACAGCTAGCGCAAGTTCGGGCAAGTTAGGGGACACCAGGATTGTATGTTGTGGCTCCCTGGTTTTCTCGGCGGCATCGGACTCATTAGGGCGGAATCTTCGAAAGGGATGTTCTAGACATCAGAGATCCAGCTTGACCAGTGTTGAAGCCTTCGAGGGAACCGTCACCGATTGCTGTTGTTTGGAAGCCAGATACGTGGCGACCGGCACCGTCACTTTAACGGTAATCTCCCTGTCCGTCGGATTGTGCACCTCCACGTTGGTGGCACCTCCTTCATTGGCCGGCAGCAGTGTCAGCAAAACCTCCGGGTTATCCGCCATCACCAGATTGCCGATGTAGAGCTGGTGATCTCCTTCGCTCGTGTCCACCGTAGTGTAGGCCGCCCCCTGCCAGACGCCGAGCGGCGTCCACTGGTTTTTCACCAGGTTCACCTTCCCCGCCGTCCATTTGTCATTGAGCCCGGTGACTTTTACCGGGAGTGGCTGCGGCAGCGCAGTCTTGCTTATGGCACCGGCAAACCCGTTGTCTTTCGCCGCAAGCTCCAACATGTAGCGGGTCGCCGCCACGGTTCCTTGGGTCGGATTCACCTTATAGGCAGGTGCTTGGCCGGTCATCCCGTATTCGTCGCGTAGCTTTGTCCAATTCCCAATCACAGCCTCCCCGCTCGTCGGCGCCAGTTTCACCATTGCCAAGCGCGTGCTGAGGGTTGATCCAGCTGGTAGAGTTTCGGTGTCCACGCGCCCGACATAGAGCCGGAACCACTTCTCGGACGGCCTGCACTCCACCACCAGATCCACCGGCTGATCGAGCACTACAAAACCCTCTTGGATTTCCGGCAGAATAAAGCTGTCCCCTGGTTCGAGCCGACCGGTCCAGCGCGATCCACTGCTTTCATCTTCGGCAGGTCCAGATTCCTGGGTGCCGTCGCGGCGGAGCACAAGATACGTCTTGATGGAATCGGACCAAGATCCGGCATACCGAGCAGAGAAACCATTCCACCCGAGCTCGAGCGTCAACCCGTTCGGGTCCGTGACCGTCGTCGAGAAATCCGACAAG
>JBDNGG010000470.1:0-4944 GCA_041689405.1 Terrimicrobiaceae bacterium
CCAGAACCGGATCCGCACATCTTCGTGCGCGCCGTCCGGGTTGTTGAAAAATACCGACGGCAGGTCGTCGAGGATGTCGCGCCCGAACTGCTGGCGGTAGAGGTCGGGCAGGCCGGGGCTCCATGGCAGTGCGCCATGGGGAGGGACGCGGTCAATATTGACGCCGAGGCCGAACTCCGGTTCGTCCGTAAAAATTGCCTCCACATGCGCCCACGCGGCTGGATCGAGGCCGTCGCGATAGCGGTCATGCACCAGCGCGAGAAAATGCCGGCAGGCATCCGGGCTGAGGTAGTCGATCTCGTGGGTCCGGACGAGCTGCAGATGCCAGCGCCGGTTGTCGTGGGCGAACGAATGCCAAGCGTCGGCGGCATCGCCCTCGTGCAGGGTAAGAATCCCCCCGGCATCATCGGGAAATTGTTTAAGGAGTTCTCCGCCGGCCACGCCGCTCGGCCACCCATTCTCGTCATAGATCCAGAACCCGAGCCCCAGGTCCCGGGCGCGCAGGATCACCTGCGAGAGGATGCGCAGATATTCAGCGCTCAGATAAGCCGGCTGGCCGGGAAAGAAACGAGGATGAAACACCACGCCGTCCAGCCCGTCGGCTTTCATCGCCTCGAGCTGGCGGCAAAGCCGCGCCTCGTCAAGGGGCGCATCAATCGCCCACAGGGAAAGAAATCGCATTCGGGATTGGTCGGTGGTCATTTCTTGGTTTCCTGGGCAGGGATAAAATGGAGGTTGGCGATCTTTAGCGTGTAATCCATTGTCTGAATGCCCTGCAGCATTTGTTCGACGCTGATCCGCACCACGTCGGTTCGGTCCCACGGATCGACGTTGTCCGGGTGGTCCTTGAAGAGCTCAACCGGGACCACAACCTCCTGCCATTCGTCACCCTCCAGGTAAGGGGCGGCATAAAAAACAGTGTTGGTCCCCGTCAGATTTGAAAGGCACAGGCGCATGCCGATGACGGGCTTTCCATTTGCACTACCAAGGTCCCTCGCAACGAGTTTGTATGAAAAAGCCAATGCCTGCTGCTGGGTCAGATCGACAGGAGCAGGGAGCTTGTCGGCGATCACAGCCAACCAGAGTGAGGGGCTTGACTCTCCTTTGACATCGAAGGTCAGACATCCCTTCCCATTGACTTTGTCGGTTTCGTCAAAACGCAATTCCGAGAATGTGGCGCCATCCTTGACTCCGTGGATTGACAGCCTCCAGCCGAAGAGTTCCTCCATGAGTTCTTGCGCCGGGGCTAGGTGGGCAAGTGCCAGGAAGGCTGCGATGACAAATAATAGTTTCATGAGTTTCTTTGGTTTCATTAGGTTGTTTGGTTAGTGCTTTATGGAGGACTCACCTGAGGCCCAGCGCATCTGCTCCGCCAGAACCTCTTTCCAGGCGGGCTGAAGCCAAAACGGCTCGGAAGGTTCGCCCAGCATGGGGGTGGTAATGGCCACGACGCGCCCCTTGCCGAAGATCCCGGTCATGATAGCTGGAGAGGAGCCGGCTTGCCAGATGACTTTTGCGCCGGGCTTGATTTCCGTGTCGTGGATCCACGCGCAGTTGCCGAGTGTCTTTGGGAACCACCAGGTCGCCTCTTCTAAGCTGGCAGGAACTTGGGTGAGATCGCGGAAGCGCGCGATCTCTGCGGCGATTCTTGTCTTCAACACCGCGTTCTGCACCGGTCCTTCCGGCGCGGCCGATCCGTCCGGCAACACGTCCTGCCCGTAAACTTCTGGAACGCGGTAATCCACCGCCACCGCGTAGGCGTTGGTAGCGCTAGCGAAGACTTCCGAAGCGGTTGCGGATTCCGCACCTGCCCTGGCAGTGGCGGTTGCGCCGTAGCCAAACTCCTTTTTGGGGTCAAACGAGAACCGCGCCGTCCCTGCCGCATCGGTCTTGCCGGTGAGGTTTGCTTCTTCCGTATCCACCCCGCTGGTGATCCGACAGACGGCGTCCGCCGTTTGTCCCGCAGGCAGCCCCTTCACGAGGACGTCGAGATTTACGGGGTCGCCGGGTTTCACCCGCAATTTGTCCGCCTCGACGCTGACTTCCAAAGCGAGCAGCTGCGGACCGAGCGCGATGGCGAAAAGGATTGCCAGAAGGAAGCTCGTGTTCATCGGGAAGTAGCGGTTGATTTGTCCTATGGTGCCGGCGCAACCGGGATGAACCTCAGGTCGGCGATCTTCACCGTGATATCCAGGATTTCCATACGTTGAAGGATTTGCGCAATGGAGAGGGAGGTCACATCGGTCCGGTCCCAGTCATTGGAAAGTCCAGAATCGTTGTCATCGACTATGAAGTCTTCGACAGGTACAATGACCTCATGCCACTCGTCATCCGCGGTGTAGGTTCCCACGAATACGATGGTGCTTTCGCGCTTGGCGTTACCGAGATAGATCCACAGGTTGAGGGTATTTCTCGGTTGACCGTTTAGGTCGGTGAGTTCACGGACATCGATTTTGTAGGAGAAAGCCACCGCTTGCTGCGAGGTAAGATCCACGGGTTCGGGCAGCTTGTCGCAGATCAAGGCGGCCCAGAGATCGGGACCCGGGCGGCCCTTTACATCGTAAGCCAGGCAGCCTGTTCCAGCGACCTTATCGGTGGTGTCGAAACGCAATTCCGAGAAGGTGCTTTCGGCCTTGTCCCCGTGGAACTTGAGTCGCCAGTCTTCGAGGTGGTCCGTGAGCCCCTGCGCGGGAGCCAAGTGGGAGATTGCGGCAAATGTTGCCAGTGCGAGGAGGTGTTTCATTGTGGTGTTCATTGTAGTTTTCATTGTGGTGTTCTTACATGTTCTTCCGGGCGGTGAGCGTCTCCGGGAGCTTCTCGCCGGGGGCGCATTTCACGAGGATCATTCGATCGATGAGGATGGCGTCGCGTTCATAGACATGGCCGAATGGGTAGTTCGGTCCAGCGAGACGGATCGACCAATAGACCTTCCACTCCTGATCGGGGTTCGCCGGGTCGTAGAGGCTGTTAAGAGCTACTTGGTGGCCCCAGGATTTGGTGGCCACAGTCCGTGTGGCTGGGCCGATCTTGCCGGGGTTGCAGGAATACCAGTGGTAGCCACCTTCCTTGAGTTTATCGAGGTGCACTTCAGAATTGCTGATACCATGCTTGTCCTGGGTCGGCTTACCGGCATACTTCACCGTGCTGGAATAGTCATAGAGAAACAGATAGATCGGGGTGCGCCCGTTTTTGAGGAAAAACGGACTGTCGGTCTGCACGCAGAAAGCCATGCCCATGGCGGCCGTGGGGTCCGCGTTCAGTGTGCCGCCGATGGTGTTGCCGAGCAACTGCGGCCAAGCCAGATCCACGATGCGATCGCTCGGGATGCCGGCCAGTTCCGGCGGCAGCGGGGGCATCATCTCGCCCCCTTGGCAAATGATGTCCAGATATTCTTTGAGCATTTCGTGGAATTGCACTTTGCCGCTGGTGTAGATATTGAAGGTTGGCGACGACTTCCAATACTCCACGAACCGCACCTGCCACCAGTAGTTCGTTGCGTTCTCGAGTGTGTCGAGGATGCGCTGGCGGATGGCGTCCTTCGGCCAAGGGTAGTCTTCGGGCTTGCCGCCCGAGGCCAGGTAGTCGCTTCGCAACTGATGGCGGTATTGCAGGACCACCAGGTCGAGATTGATGCGCACGTCCCTCAGCCGGCCCAGCAGGACGGGGTCACCGGCTGCGGTCTTTTCGGCTGAGGCCATAAGATCCTGCGCCTGTTTCATGAAGTCGAAGGTCACCGCTTGAAACGGATAATAGGGCAAACGGTTTTTTTTGAGTTCAAGCAGGGCGGTCATCATCGGGGCGGCCTTGCCATAAACGCCGTTCAGAAACTCGCGGATGAGCGGCTCGATGTTGACGCCGGGATCGCACATGAGTTTGGCCGAGAGCCAGGTGTTGAGCTCATACTGGTCCGGCAGCACGGGCGGGCAGTTCCATTCCGCTTCGATGAACATGCCGGTGTAGCCGCCTTTTTTGGCAAAGTCCTTGAACATCCGGTCCATTGACCAAAGCATCGGCTTGAAATTGTCGATCGATGGCACCATGCCGCACTGGTAGTCCCATACCCAAAGTCGCTTGCAGACCTTTTCCCAGCCTTCGTAGCGTTCCATGTCCTTCTTTGCAAATGGGATGTTCGGGTTGATATGGCCGCCCGAGGCGCTGCCGCCTCCGCACATCTGGACGATTACGTTCGGATGCGCCGTGATCCCGACCGGCGGAGCGGAGGAGTAGTTGTAGGAGAGCGTGAGGATGCGCTGGTTAGGGAATTCCTTACAAACGATCTCCGCCACCTTGTTGACGAATTGCAAAATCAGCCCGGCCTCGTGCTGGTTGTCACGGACTGTTCCCGGCGGCATATACTGAAGTGCGATTTTTTCGCACTCCTTGCACTCGCACATCGGGCGCGAGGCATCGTTGGGAACAACCGCGGCATAGTAGGCGTCCGGATTCTTCTTGATCCATTCGATGACGTTTTTTGCGAACTCCTTCGTCATTTCCGGATTGCTCAGGCAGAGATGAAAGTAACCGGTGCCGGTGTTCTCCGACGTCACCCGCTTCCCCTCATACAGGGGGAAGAATTCCGGGTTGGTCTTGAAATACTTTTCATCCGGGATGAACTCAGTGAACGAGTGGCTGGCGGGATGTTTCGTGACGACTTGGCCGCCGTATTCTTCCGGTGATTCCACCCATGTGCCACCCTTACCCCAGGACGTGATGTATTTCAGTCCCACGTTGAATCGGTTTCGGGCCAGCCAGCGGACGGTGTCCATAGGTCCGGGGGCGGGCATGCCTGGAGGCAAGGTCACTTCCGGCAACTCCGGATAGGCCCCGCTGAATGCATTGTTGTAACGGTATTCGTAAGCCGGTTTGAAACGGCGGTCCAGCGTCGGCAGGGCCAGCGACACCTTCCCGGGCACATTCTCGATCCAAGGAGTAAACCAGCGCACG
>JBDNGG010000471.1:0-4320 GCA_041689405.1 Terrimicrobiaceae bacterium
GCAGAGGAGAATCTCATCGAACCCCTCGGAGTTCAATCAAATTCATCGACGTATCATCCGATCTCTTTGATGACTGCGTTGACGAGTTTTCCGGCAACCACAATGACGCGAACAATGGATTTACCGGCAGCAGCCTCGATGATTTTTGGATGTGCCAAGGCCAAAACTTCGATGTCGTCTTTTGATGCATCCTTATTTACAATCAGCTTGTCGCGGAACTTGCCATTCACTTGGAGCACAATCTCAACCTCGTCCTCGATCAAGTAGTCTGCATTCCACTCCGGCCAATCGGATTTTGATGCCTGCCCGGAAAACATCGGAAATCGGATAGCGAGTCGAGCCCATACCTCTTCTGCTAGGTGCGGGGCAAACGGGCTGAGCAGCCGCAAGAGCACGTGCAGCGCAGCCACAGGGCGGGGACCTGCTGCGGTCAAGGCGTTCGTGCAGACCATCATTTGCGCAATCGCGGTATTAAACGCCAGGCTCTCCACGTCTTCGGTGACTTTCTTAATGGTCCCATGAATGACTTTGAGTAAAGCACGGTCCATGGGGACATCTGCGAGGTCCTTATTGATTTGCCAGTTCCCCTCCTGATCTTCTTCAAATCCCAGCCTCCAGATACGCGCCAGGAAGCGATAAACGCCTTCGACACCCGTCATACTCCAAGGCTTCATCTGCTCCAAAGGGCCCATGAACATCTCGTAAAGCCGCAGCGCGTCAGCACCATATTGCTCGATCACCTCATCCGGATTGACTACATTTCCGCGGCTCTTGGACATTTTTTGCCCGTCTGGTCCGAGAATCAGCCCCTGATTCACCAGTCGGTGGAAAGGCTCCGCAGTCGAGACTTCTCCGAGGTCGAAGAGTACTTTGTGCCAAAATCGGGCGTAGAGGAGATGCAACACGGCGTGCTCCGTACCCCCGACGTAGAGATCGACGCCGCCACCGCCCTCACCTCCCGGTGATCGCATCCAGTATGCCTCGGCGTCCTCACCGACAAACCGAAGGGAGTTTTTTGGGTCGCAAAACCGGAGATAGTACCAACACGAACCCGCCCATTGCGGCATCGTGTTGGTTTCACGGGTTGCTGTTGGAGAAAATTGCACCCAGTCCTTTGCCTTTGCTAAAGGGGGCTCACCAGTGCCGGTAGGCTTGAAGTCTTCGAGTAGTGGCTGGACCAATGGGAGATCCGCATCCGTGAGTGCTCGATGCCGACCATTTTCCCAAAGAATGGGAAACGGTTCCCCCCAGTAACGCTGCCGCGAAAAAAGCCAATCCCGGAGCTTGAAATTTACCCTCCGCTCTCCCAATCCGCGTTCTTCCAGCCAGTCGATCATCATCGCCTTGGCCTCAGTGGTCGGCAGGCCATTCAGGAATGCAGAATTCGCCGCCATCCCCTCACCCGCAAAACAGCCCGGTTCATTCCCGCCCTCTTGCGTTTCGACTCCGGGCGGCGAGTTGATTGGCTGGGAGCCGATGCTCCTGGCACTCACGACCTCACGGATTGGCAAGCCGAACGTTTTTGCAAATTCAAAATCCCGCTCGTCATGACCTGGCACCGCCATGATGGCACCCGTGCCATAGCTCATGAGCACGTAGTCCGCGATCCATATCGGGATTTGTTCGCCATTGACAGGATTGGCTGCAAACGCGCCGGTAGAGACCCCGGATTTCGACTTCGCAAGGTCGGTGCGCTCAAGATCACTTTTAGCTCCAATCTCCTTGCGGTAGGCAGTCACCGCCGCTCGCTGCGCGTCCGAAGTAATCTTATCAACAAGCGCGTGCTCCGGTGCCAACACCATGTATGTTGCGCCGAAAAGAGTATCCGGGCGCGTCGTGAATACCTCCACCTGCGAAGCAGAATCAGAAATCGCAAACCGCACCATTGCCCCCTCCGATCGGCCAATCCAATTTCGCTGCAATGCCTTGATGGACTCCGGCCAGTCCACGCCGTCCAACTCGGCAATCAACCGCTCCGCATAGGCGGTTATCCGCAGCATCCATTGGCGCATGGGACGCCGCTCGACAGGAAATCCTCCAACCTCGCTTTTGCCATCAACGACTTCTTCATTCGCCAATACCGTGCCGAGCTCTTGGCACCAATTCACCGGAACTTCCGCGACATAAGCCAAGCGAACATTGTCCACATCGTCACCCGGATACGTGGCGACGGATTCCGCCTTGCCAGTGCCGGGATTACACCATGACCCGTAAAGCTTCAGAAAAATACTTTGCGTCCACCGAAAATACGCAGGATCCGTTGTGCTGATCTCACGGGACCAATCGTAGCTAAATCCGATCCGCTGCAACTGGCCCCGGAACTTCCCCACATTGCGCTCTGTAGTAATCCGGGGGTGTTGGCCGGTGCGAATCGCAAACTGCTCCGCTGGCAATCCAAAGGCATCCCAGCCCATCGGATGCAGCACTTGATAGCCCTGCATCCGCTTCGCACGGGCGACAATGTCCGTGGCCGTATACCCCTCAACATGCCCGACATGCAGCCCCTCGCCACTCGGATAGGGAAACATATCCAACACAAAAAACTTGGGTTTCGTAGGATCAAAATCGGGATCTCCCGGACTCGGGGCTCGGAATGCCTGTGATTCCAGCCACTCCGATTGCCAACGCGTTTCGAAGGAGGGAAAGGGATAAGGTTTGCGTTGGGACATTTAAAAAGGAATTAAGGAAAAGCCCTCGATTCTCCGGTCTAAGGAAATCCAGTCAATTCCAATCGTCCAACCATTTCGCTATCGACAGCGCATCTCCGAAAGCTGCAAAAAGCTGAACTCCAAAACTCAACGAGAGTAAAGAGAGGCCATGCAATAGCCGGTAGTGGTTCAGGGACGTGAAGTGGAAGAGGAAAAAAGCGTGATGGCTGTCAGGCTGGATCGCAGAGTAGCAGCACTGGAGTCGGCGGCGATCGCCCGGTGAGTTGTACGAGTATTGGGATTGGCATAGTGGACGCGGGGGAGCGGAATCTTTGGTGGCCCGCAGCTTTCTGCCCGAGATGGATGAGCAGGGGTTGATCGATTTGCCGCCATTGTGACAAGCATGCCGCAATCTTCCCGCAAGAGGGGAGATTGGAGGTCAGCTTTCAAGAAAGGGAGCCCTTGAGCGTGGAGGTTGTGCAAGCCGGGGGGGTAAGGGGCATCGGCGATGGGCTTGGGACTGGCTCGCGCCAAAGAAGTTCTCGGTGCGGCTGACGGGGCACTCTGGATATAAAACTTGATCGAAGATCGCTTCTCCGAAGCTACCAAAACCTTGGACTTCTATTACGGCAGCGAGCACCTCTGGAGCCTCGCCTGCCATCTTCACCCCGATAGCTCCGAGCTGGCCGCAGCCTGGATCAAGCCTCTTCTCTATCAGTTGCGCCGCCCCCCTGAACATCGCCTGATCCACACCCTTGAGGAGTTGTTGGCCGCCAAGGTGCCGGTATTGATGGACACCGAAGGCATTGGCCCCGGTCGTCTCGAGCACTCGCTGTGAGCTCGCGAAAACTCTTCTTCGATGGCACCGATTCCCAAGAAATTTCGCTGGAAACCGTCTGCTCCCAGATCACCATCGTCCCACAGGAAGTCATACCCATCAGCGGCACACTTTGAAAAAACATCGCTTATGGCAAACCTGGCGCCATCACTACCGAGATCGAAGCTGCTGCCACCTAGGCAAACGCCCACGCCTTCATCAGCGAACTCCCCTGGGAATACCTGCCCCTCTTAGGCCCGCGCGGCGCAACACTCTCCGGCGGCCAGCACCAGCGCGTCTCCAGGGCCCGAGCCGACCTCGCCGATCCCTATATCCTCCTTCCTGACGAATCCACCTCCGCCCTCGACAGTAAATCCGAACCTCTCGCCAACGAGGCCCTGAAGCGCCTCATGGCAGGCCGCACCTCCTCGTCATCGCCCAACTCCTCGCCGCCAACGGCACCTACAGATTCCTGGCGGAAACGCAGCTGAGCTGAAAGCCGTGGGCTGCGGCAGCAGGCTGCCGAAGTGCACGAACTGCAACAACATCAATTGAGTCTTTAGAAAGATAAAAATTTGGTTCTTCGCTATTTCCAGTAGGGTTGCGAGTCCTTCAGCCCGGAGGGCTTGCGGAAATTAGCCGGTGGTTGGCACCCTGAGCGTTTCACAGATCAACCCTTATCCTGCATTTTATAATGATTCAACCGCGTCTCATCAGGGCCGAAGCCGTCGCCGGTTTGCATTGGCAGAGAATATGCCCCGCCACGAGTTTCGGTAGTTGCCGCCTACTGGCGATGACGGGCGCGTATTCTTCGTCTATCCGCGCCGACACGGACACCCTGGACCGAGGAGAAAA
>JBDNGG010000472.1:0-4907 GCA_041689405.1 Terrimicrobiaceae bacterium
AAATGAGATGCTGGAATTTCCCGCCGGGATCACAGGTATCGCGCTGAACTTGGAGGAGACCGAAGTCGGCGCCATCCTTTTCGGCGATTATACCAAGATTCGCGAAGGCGATGAAGTTCGTACGACCGGCCGATTGCTCCAGACTCCGGTAGGCAAAGGCCTCCTCGGCCGCGTCGTTGACGCACTCGGCAACCCGATTGACGATAAAGGTGAAATCGAAGCGACTGAGTTTTTCCCAGTGGAAAAAACGGCGCCCGGCATCATTCAGCGTAAAAGCGTGAGCCAACCCGTGCAGACGGGTATTATGGCTGTGGACGCGATGATTCCGATTGGTCGTGGCCAGCGTGAGCTGATCATTGGCGATCGTGCGACCGGCAAGACGACCATCGCAATTGATACGATTATCAATCAGGCAAATGCCAACCGCACCGCCGAAGCGATGGGCGACACCAGCTTCCGACCGCTTTACAGCATCTATGTAGCAATCGGACAGAAAAACGCAAACGTCGCCCGGGTCGTCAAGATTCTGGAGCAAAATGACGCGCTCAAATACACGATCATCGTCTCTGCTCCCGCCTCCGATTCTGCAACCAACCAATACATCGCTCCTTTCACGGGTGCAGCGATGGGCGAGTGGTTCATGGAAAATGGGATGGATGCCCTCATCGTATATGATGATCTTTCCAAGCACGCGGTAGCCTACCGCCAAGTCTCGCTCCTGCTCAAACGGCCGTCGGGTCGTGAAGCTTATCCGGGCGATGTCTTTTACTTGCACAGCCGGTTGCTTGAGCGCTCCGCACGGCTCGGCGAAAATTACGGAAATGGATCAGTGACTGCACTGCCAATCATTGAAACCCAGGCAGGTGACGTTTCGGCTTACATCCCGACCAACGTGATCTCAATCACCGATGGTCAGATCTACTTGGAGACCGACCTTTTCTATCAAGGTATTCGTCCGGCGATTTCAGTCGGTCTGTCCGTGTCCCGTGTCGGATCTGCGGCGCAGATCAAGGCAATGAAACAGGTGGCTGGAAAGCTCAAGGGCGACTTGGCGCAGTTCCGCGAGCTTGCTGCGTTTGCACAGTTTGGCTCCGATCTAGATGCCCGCACGAGGGCCCAGTTGGATCGTGGACAGCGGATCGTCGAACTCTTCAAACAGTCCCAATACAGCCCGATGCCCGTTCAAGTCCAGGTGGTTGTTTTGTTCTCGATGCAGAAAGGCTATGTGGATTCGATCCCCGTGAACCGTGTCAAAGAGTTCCAAAATCAACTCATGGAATTCTTCAGCACCCGCAAAGAAGCGCTACTCACCAAAATACTCGAAAAGAAACAGATCGATAAGGAACTCGAGCCAGAGCTGATCGCAGCACTCGACGAATTCAAAAACTTCTTCAAATAACCCGCGTTCTCAGTTGATCCATTAGCGTCCGAATTTTTCCACCATGCCAAGCACACGCGACATTCGCCGACGCATTAAGTCCGTCAAAAACACCGCCCAAATCACGAAGGCGATGCAGATGGTCGCCGCGTCGAAAATGCGAAAAGCGCAGATCGCCGCGCTGGCCGGACACCCGTATTCGCAGCTTCTTAACAAGGTGCTCGTTTCGCTCTCCGGCACGGTCGAGCATGGCCTCCACCCGTTGCTTGAAGTTCGGGAGGTAAATAAGGAACTCGTTCTCATGGTCAGCACCGACAAAGGGCTGTGTGGTGGATTAAATACCAACATCTTCCGCGAGGCTTCGCTGCTCAACAGGGACAATACGCTTTACGTAAATACCGGTCGCAAAGGGAAACAATTTCTTGCGCGGTCGAAACGCCAGATGCTCGCGGATTTTGAATTGATCGATCAGCCGACATTTTTGCAGACAAAGTTGATCTCGAAATTTTGCATCGAGAAATTCCTGTCGGGTGAAGTGGATCGCGTGACGATTTTGTTCTCCCGGTTTGTCAACACGCTCTCGCAGGTTCCGACCAAGTTGACGCTTCTCCCGATCTCACCGTTAGTGGTGAATCAGGCTGCGGCGGAGGGACACGATGGTGTGGCCGAATATCAATTTGAGCCCTCTGCGCCCGAAGTGCTTGGAGCGATCCTTCCTTACTACGTGCATTTCGGTGTTTTTCAGGCGATCCTCGATGCCCGTGCTTCCGAGCACAGCGCACGCATGGTTGCGATGAAGAGCGCAACCGACAACGCCAAGGAACTCGTGACCGACCTCACGCTGGAATACAACAAAGTCCGTCAGGCCGCTATCACCAGCGAGCTTCTCGAAATCACGACCGCCCAGATGGCGCTCGAATAATCTCACTACTACACACGCTTATGACCACCAAAGGAAAAATCGTTCAAATCATCGGCCCTGTGGTCGATGTCGAGTTCGACCCGAAAGACGGATCGCTGCCGAGCATCTACGACGCACTCGAGATCCAATTTATCAGCAGCGGCAAGCCAACCCGACTCGTGCTGGAAGTGCAACAGCACCTCGGTGACCATTGGGTACGCGCGATTGCCATGTCGTCCACGGAAGGCCTCACCCGTGGAGCCGAAGTGGTCGCCACGGGCGCTCCGATTACGGTCCCCGTCGGCGAAGCTGTCCTCGGACGGATCTTTAACGTCATCGGAGAGCCCACAGACGAACGCGGCCCGGTGATTACCGAAAAACGTTACCCGATTCACCGCCCCGCTCCGACACTCACCGAGCAAGACACCCGCCCGTCGATTCTCGAAACCGGAATCAAAGTCATCGATCTGATCTGTCCCTTCACTAAGGGCGGTAAAGCTGGTGCCTTCGGTGGTGCCGGCGTCGGAAAGACGGTCGTCATTCTTGAGCTCATCAATAACATCGCCAAGGGCCACGGAGGATACTCGGTATTCGCGGGTGTTGGCGAGCGGACCCGTGAGGGAAATGATCTTTACCATGAGATGAGCGAGGCAGGCGTTATCGTTCAGGACGACCTTTCGAAATCGAAAGTTGCGCTCGTTTACGGCCAGATGAACGAGCCTCCCGGTGCCCGTCTCCGCGTGGCGCTTTCCGCACTCGCGATGGCGGAGTATTTCCGTGACGAAAAAAACCAGGACGTTCTGCTTTTCATCGATAACATTTTTCGCTTCTCACAAGCAGGTTCGGAAGTCTCGGCGTTGCTTGGACGCACGCCGTCTGCCGTGGGTTACCAGCCCACCTTGGCCGCTGAAATGGGTCAGTTGCAGGAACGCATTGCCTCCACAACCAAGGGATCGATCACGTCGGTGCAGGCGGTTTATGTGCCAGCGGATGACTTGACGGATCCAGCTCCGGCGAACACATTTGCCCACTTGGATTCCACCATTGTGCTTGAGCGTTCTATCGCCGAGCTTGGAATTTACCCTGCGGTGGATCCGCTTGCTTCGACGTCCAAGGCGCTGAGCCCGGACATCATCGGCGAGGAGCACTACAATGTGGCTCGAGAGGTTCAAATTGTGCTTCAACGCTACAAGGATCTGCAAGACATCATCGCGATTCTAGGGATGGACGAACTTTCCGCTGAGGATAGGCTTGCGGTGTTCCGGGCCCGTAAAATCCAGCGTTTTCTCAGCCAGCCGTTCCACGTGGCCGAGGTATTCACCGGCACGCCGGGGCAATACGTTTCAATTGAAGAAACCGTGCGCGGCTTCCGCGAAATTCTTGATGGAAAACACGACGAAGTACCGGAAGGTAACTTCTACATGAAGGGGTCCATCGACCAAATCAAAGAAGAATAGTCCCGCACTTACTGATACCCACTACTCTCCGCTGATCCATGGCAACTCTCCGACTTGAAATTGTGACACCCGAAGCTAAAACGTATTCGGATGACGTCGATTCCGTCGTATTGCCGGGTGTCGAAGGCGAGCTCGGAATCTTCCCTATGCACGTTCCATTGATGACGCAGATCGCCCCGGGCGAACTGCGTGTGATGAAGAACGGCAATGAAGATCGCCTTGCAGTGGGTGAAGGTTTTGTGGAGATCACCCAGGACTCTGTGTCTGTTCTCACGGACATGGCGGTTTTGGAGTCTGATATCGACGAATCAGCTACAGAAGAGGCCATTAGGCGCGCTGAAGCTGCGATGAAAGATGACAAACTTACCGGTGAAGATCATGCGCTGGTCGAAGCAGCCCTCCAGAAATCGCTGGCAAAGCTGCGTGTCAAACGCCGTCGGCGCTAGCTCAGTAGCTCCTCAATCCATAGCCCGAAATAATTTCTCCCATCTGCGTTGCAGCTGCGAGAATTTACTGATTCTTCGCTATTTTCTTTAGGTAACGAAGCGTGGCACGGAGTTCAACCGTGAATGTCTGGTCTCTGAGGTCTGGCAGCCATCGCATGCGAAGACGGTGACTGAGGAAAACAGAATTGGCTCCACGGCACTGCCATACCGCATCTCCATCGATGAGGAGGACGGCAAGGCTATTCTGGCCGCTTTGAAGCCCACCACTTTGGTGGCAATTTTCAACACACCGCAACTGATTGCTGTCGCGAAGGAAGTCGAGGACACGATTGTAAGCTTCATGTAGGAAGCAGCCGACGGTTGATCGGCAGAGCGAGGGAATCCGCCGCAGGCCTGATTCTTAAAAGGCACGACGAACATCAGCATCGCAAAGGGGAAGACGAAAAACTTTCTGGTGATAGCGGAATCGATACGCCTGAGGAGCGCCCGAAATGCGAACCAAGGTCGAGTTACCCGGCACTCCTATGTCCATAAAAAACACCAATCCCGCTACTGGCGAAGTCATGAAGAGCTTCGAACCGCTGACAAAATCCGACGCACTGGAGGCTGCCGACAAGGCTCACGAGGCGTACGGCAAATGGCGTCGTACAAGTTTCAAAACGCGGAAATCCGTGATGTTGAAGTTCGCCGGGCTGCTGAAGGACCGCACGGACGAACTCGCCGGA
>JBDNGG010000473.1:0-3821 GCA_041689405.1 Terrimicrobiaceae bacterium
AGAATGCCCGATCCCCCGGCAGTGTAAAGCACGTCCTGCGACGTTTTTCTCAGACGGCAAGATTCCCACCTGTAGGAACGGTTGCTACGCCACACCACGCACCAGGCCGCGGAAGACACCTGCGATTTTTACATCTGCTGCCGGAACGGTGAGATCCGGATACGCCGGATTGCTGGCACGCAGGATAATTTTTTTTCCCTTGGCCTCAAAAAATACATGTTTGAGGGTTGCCTCATGCGCGTCTCCCACCAAGACCGCAGCTATCTCTCCCGGTCGGATATCGGTAGTGGGGCGCAATAAAACCTTATCGCCGTTCAGGATTCCGTCGCCCGTCATCGAATCTCCATGGACCAGGAGAAGAAAGTCCCCCTCGCGATACGACAACAACTCGTGGTCATCAATCAAGGTTTCCGGATTTGCGAGCGCCTCGCTAAGAGGGCCTGCCGGAATGGTCCCGAGCAAGGGCAGACCTCCCAGACCCATGCCGTAGCGGGCGCGGGCTGTGAGACGCACCACGCGGGAACGCCCGCGGCTGCCTCCGCCATGCACAGAAACCACACCGTGACGCTCCAAAAGGCGCAGCGTCGGGGTGATGCTGCTCTCTGCGGCAAGCCCTAGGGATTGGACGAGGTCCGGGACAAATGCAGGCTCCCCAGCCCGCTCCATCCGTTCCACGACCCGCACGATGCGGCGCTGTGCATCCGTCAAATGTTCTACCATATCGTGACATTCCACGATTATCGTGAAATATCAAGATGAATGATGCGAATGGCTGTCGCTCCTTAACACCCGTCGAGCCACCGACGCACAAACACCAGGTGCGGCGCAGAGTCTCCGAACTCGTCAAATATTTGACTTCATATCTGACGATCACATCTATATTCTTAGAACAATGAACCAGACTCTCTCGCGCACAATTATCGCAATGCTGACCTGTTTCGCTTTGCCGATTGCGTCCTCGAATGCCTGCACGTCCCTCGTCGTTTCCGCTGGAGATGGCGGGTTTGTTTACGGGCGAACGATGGAGTTTGGTGCAAATCTGGGCTCGAATTTGATCGTTATACCCCGGAATTTCTCGATCACCGCCACGGCCCCGGGTGAACCGGTCGGCACAGGAGGGAAAACGTGGAAAACGAAATACGCGGCGACGGGGACTAACTTTTTCAACATACCGCTACTTTGCGAAGGAATAAACGAAAAGGGCCTCACCGGCGGGCTGTTTTACTTTCCTAATTTCGCAGAGTTCCAACCACTTCCCAAGGGCGGGGCTGAACGATCGATTGGTAACATCGAACTCGTGACTTACGTGCTCACGAATTTTGCGACGACGGACGAGATCAAGCAAGGGCTGCCAAAAGTTATCGTGACCGGGATCGCAGTCGCAGCGCTGCAGAATCAGGTCCCGCCGATGCACTACTCGTTTCACGACGCCGCGGGGAAGAGCGTTGTGGTTGAATACACAGACGGCGGGATGTTGAACGTCTACGACAACCCAACGACGGTCCTGACAAACTCACCGCCGTTTCCGGAGCACTTGAATACGTTGAGTCAGTTCCAGCAAATTACCCAATACGCGCTGCCGCCGATGCAAATCGGCGACTTGATGCTCCCGTCGATGGGCACTGGGAGTGGTTCGAACGCGCTGCCAGGCGGCTACACACCGCCATCGCGCTTTGTGCAGGCGTTTTTCAAGCGGAATTTTGCCCCCGAGCCGGCGACAAGTGCCGAGGCGGTGCCACTGGTTTTTCATTTCATGAACAATTTTGACATTCCACCAGGCCTGGTCGGCGAGGTAACCGGGGCAACCAACCCGTTCAGCTACGAAACGACCGAGTGGACATCGGCAGTGGATATGAAAAACCTCCGGTATCACATTCACACATTCGGAAACTCCGCGGTGCGATTCGTTGACCTGAATGAGGTCGACCTCAATGCGGACAAAATCCGAACGATCAAACTGGATCAGGAATCGAGTTACACAAATCTCTCGAAGTAGAGCTCAAGTGGTCGCTTGTCAAAGCTGAGCAGACAAGCCACAATCCAGCCGAAATTTTGATCTATTGGATACGCTTTTAAACAACCTTCTCTCTCCGGTAATCCTTGCCTTTGTGCTCGGCATGGTTGCAGCTTTTCTGAAAAGCGATCTTCGATTACCCGAAGCGGTATACGGCGGGATCTCGATTTATCTTCTGCTGGCAATTGGGATGAAGGGTGGGATCGAACTGAGTCGCACGCCCGCCTCGACAATTGTCCTCCCGGCGCTGGCAACAATGATTCTGGGGGTGATCACTCCGCTCGTGGCCTATGCTGCATTTCGGAAGTTTGCAAAATTGTCGCTGGTTGATTCCGCTGCCTTGGCGGCGCATTACGGGTCGGTCTCGGCGGTGACATTTATTGCGGCGATTGGTTTTGTCGCCTTGGCAAATCATCCCGCTGAGGGATTCATGCCCGCATTAGTGGCGATCCTGGAAGTCCCGGGCATCGTGGTCGCATTGCTAATCGTGCAATTCCGCGGGGCAGAGGGCGGATCCTGGCAGCGTGCCCTACACGAGGTGCTTACGGGGAAAAGCATCATCCTTTTAATCGGAGGTCTGGTTATTGGATGGATCTCCGGAGCAGAGAGGATGGTGAACGTGACGCCATTTTTCACGCTCATGTTCCAAGGGGCACTCGTTTTGTTCATGATCGAACTCGGAACTTTGGCTGCACGGCGCATCACCGATTTGCAAAACGCCGGATGGAAATTCATCGGATTGACGTTTGTAATCCCGCTCGTCAATGGCTCGCTCGGCGTGTGGGCGGGAAGCGTCTCTGGACTCGGGATCGGCGGTGCTGCGGTGCTGGGTGCCATGGCTGGCAGCGCCTCGTATATTGCTGCACCGGCTGCAGTACGCTTGGCGCTCCCGGACGCGAATCCGTCGTATTACCTCACTGCGTCGCTAGGGCTCACATTTCCGTTTAACATCACCATAGGAATCCCGATCTATTTAACAATTGCCCGCTACCTCGCGTAACTTGGGCACCAGCGCCATCCGCACAACCATGCATACCACTACCCTCAAGCTCGTAACCATTATTTCCGATCGCCTTCTCGCAACGGATGTGGTTTCCAAAATCTGCGAGCTCGGCGCCCGGGGTTACACGATCAGCGATGCCCAAGGCCAAGGCGCACGCGGGCTCCAGCCACTCGACTGGGAGGGTGCAAATTCACGGATCGAGGCGGTCGTTTCGCCTGAAGTAGCCGAGCGGATCATCAGTCATCTTGCCGAGAAATACTTCAAACATCACGGTATGATTGCCTTCGTCCATGACGTCGAAGTCGTGCGCGGGGACCGCTACATGTGACCGGGAAACGCGGCGCACCCAGCGTCGTCCGTATGAAGACGACGGCAAGCGTGCAGAAAGTCGGACGACGGGGGACCGCCATCCCTACCAGTGGGTTGGCAGGGCTCGGAGTCCCTTCCGCGCACACTTTTCTCATCCACAGCGTCGGTGTGAAGACGGCGTCGAGCGCGGATAAAGTCGGACGGCGGGGGACCGCCATCCCTACCATCCAATTGGTAGGGCTCGGTGTCCCTTCCGCGCACACTTTTTGTATGGAGAGCTTGGGTATGAGAGTGTGTCTCGCTTATCTGAGCGCCATTCCATACGGACCTCCATTGCCATAATCTCGTGGATTAAACCTAAAAAGGAAAATGAAAATATAGCAGAGGGATTGTAAGCGACCTATAACGAGCGATATGGAAACGCTGAGCGAGGTCGTTGCGATTCACCCTACGGGTGAGGTCAAATCAAGGGTTCAACACACGGAAAATTCGTGG
>JBDNGG010000474.1:0-4124 GCA_041689405.1 Terrimicrobiaceae bacterium
CATTTCGTTACAACGCCTTTGTAATTTGAAGACTGCCCCATGGGGACGACATAGTCGCGCATCACGCCATCCGCGATGACCGGGAAACTCACGGATTTATCTCCGGTGTAAGTTGGGAAAGCTTCCGTTTGGAAAAATATCTCCGCAGTCGTGCCTGCAGTCTGGCTCATGCGAACAAGCACCCACCTGCGTTCACGGGTATTCGCCCAAGTGGGAGCGCTTTCCACGTAAGGATCGATGCCGGACGAGGTGCCGATCAATGAGCCGCCGGATTGGCCAAAGGAGGTCCATTGATTGGTGGCTCCCCAGCCTTCCACAGAAGAAGTGAAGCCCCAAGTGGAAGGGCGGCTGCTCACCGATGAATAAGATGTTGTTGTGCGATTCAAGGTTCCTCCGGTAAAGCCCTGCCAACGACTGGTATTATTATACAGAAGCGGAGTTCCAAAAGCGTTTGCGGCACCGAGATAGATTCCATTGTTGGTATAGGTTCCCGAGTTTCCGCTGTTTGCCTGCATTTCCTCGTTCTGCCCAAGATCTTTGGGATTGCGGCAGTTATTCCAAATTGTGTTATTGCTGATATTGAAGCCGGTGTTCGCCCCACCCGTGTTGATCATGAGGAATCCACCGCCATCGTTGTCATGAAACACGCTGTTTCTGACGGTGACGTTATTCGTATCACCCTCATAGTCGAAGCCGATGCCATCATTGGCAGTTCCGTTTCTTTTATTAAAAGCAAATTGGCAGTCATCAATTACGAAGTTTTTTATGCTCTCGATGAATCCGCCCGTCGTTCCGGTGTTGTAGAATCCAGAACCGCCAAGGAACGTGTCCACCCGGCTAGCGCTGCCGCCGTCCACATAGAACAACGCCATGGAACCGTTTTCGCATCCTGTTACCCATGAATCCTCAAAGGTAAAATTGGTAAAACGGCTGTTGAATTTTGGAGGAAAGTAGAACTTCATGCCTACGCCAGTGCTGACTTCGTCAAAGCCACAGTATTTGACACTCAGATTATTAAGGATAGCCGTACTGGTGGAAGCGTAAGGCCCGCCGGGAGGCGAGGGAATGTTCCCGCCGATCCAGATGCCCGCGCCCCACGAGAGTTCAAAAGGAGCGACGACAGTGATCGCACCGTTCACATCGCTCCACACTTCATTCATGTTTTTGAAATAGCAGTGGCTGATTGCGACGTTGGTGTTGTTGAACATCGCGCCGGTGCCATCGAGGTTGCCGCCCGTGTAGCGGAGATAGAGTCCGACTTTCGCATCGCGGCCGTCCATTGAGTCGATATTTACGTAGGATGGATTTTCCCAAACGATGCAGGGCTCGGTGGTGAGGTTGATGCCGGTGATGCGGGGGCGGTTGCCCTCGCCGTAGGCAGTCAGGGTGATGGGGCTGCCGTTGATACCCTTTCCATTGAGGGTCAGTTTGCTGTTTGCCCAAAGATCCCCACGCTTCAGGAGAACCGTCGAACCTGCACCCAGGGTAAGTCCGTTGAGGTTTGCGAAGGTTTTCCAAGCGGTGGCGGGTGTGCGTCCGTTTGCCACATCACTGCCGCCGCTGAAGCTGATATAGTAGTTAGGCGGGATGGGATCTCCCGATGCAACGACGACGGGCGATGGCCCGAAGCGGCTGGATGGGTGCAGCCGGATGAAGTCGATCTCCGCGTGGTTCCCGATTGCATTGGCATACAACGATTGAAAAGCACCTGTGCCCACATTGAGGGTGGCACCCGAGCCGAGACCCCAGGCATTTCCGAAATTCGGGGAACCTGCGAGATTGATATTGAGCGTTTCAAAACTTCCATTCGCCAGAGTTCCAGCCAATTGAAACCCACCATTGGCATAAGCTGCGGGATTGCTCAGGTAGTTCCACTGGATGAGATTCGGGGCTTGGGTGGTGACCTGGCGGAGCCGTGTCTCGAGCTTATTGAAGAATCCCGAACCAACGACACGGAACGGGCGCGTCATCGAGACTGATGCGTTCGCTGCGGTGGAAGTCGTCCTTAACACCCCGCCGCCGGCGTTGCTCAGGGTTGTATTGGGTGCCGCAGTCCATTCTGCGAGGTCGTTGGCGGCATCGAAGTTCCATTGCATGGATTCGGTGATCCGAATGGAATCGATTTCAACGCTGTCGCCGATATTGGTGCTGGGGATGTAGAGGTTGAGATTGATGGCGGGTGTCCCGTCGATCCAGCAGGTCGATGCTCCAGCATGGTTGATACCGAGGTCAAAAACGTAAGTTTGGAAATTGGCGGAGTTTGCAAGCGTGACGGTGTTGAGAATGCTGGAGCTGCCATCATCTCCGCCGCCAGCGATGCCGTTCGGGCCGGCGCTTTGCATGAGGATACTGGCGGCACGAGAGCCGGAACCTTGGAAGCGCATGCGAATTTCCAAGGCGCGGCCCTTGGTCTTGATCAGACCATCGCCATAAATACTGACGGACATATCGCTGACGTTGGCGGTTTCCGTGAGTTTCCAAGTGCCTGCGGTGACGAGCGTGGTGTCCGCGCCTCCGCTCCAGCCCTCGACGTTGCCGTTGGTATTATAATTCCAAACCTGGCCGAAGCCGACTTGGAATTGATCGTTCAGACTGGTGCCGATATTAGAGAAGCTAAAGAGGCCGCTGGCGGTGGTGGAGCTATACCCTACAGAGACGCCGTTCTTGAAAAGCTCCACGGAGGAGGACACTGGCCCGCCACTTCCGGTAACGGTGACGTTCGCGCCGACGCCGATGGGATCGAGCACCATGGTTTGCGCTGCAAGTGGCTCTTGGGACAAAAACAAAATGGCGAAGCCCGCAGATTTCAAAAGGGGATGGATCATGGATTTCATGGAGTCTGCTATCCACCATGATCGCGATGATACCGGGTGACAATACGTCCAATGGGATGCGTGCAATTGCAGGAACCGGCTATTTCCCGGCGAATTCGGAGCGCCCCCTTCGCTCACTGCCAGGCGCGGTCGCGAAGCAAATGCCATAGCGCGGATTTTTCAGCCTGATTTTCCACACGGATCCCTTGGGTGGACACACGGCAGATCTTCTTATCGTTTCGCAGCTTTTTTTGCAGTTTCACGCTGATCCCGAAGTCCCATCACGCGAGGGGCGCGGGCGCCTTCGTTTGTCACCACAAAAAAGACATTCCGGATTTCCGGGTCGTGACGCCATTTTGTTTCGCAAAACGGTTGCAGGACATCATCGCCAGGCTTGCTGAATGAGATATTGACGTTGTAGTCCTCTTTCTTGCTGGCTGGCGGATTGAGGATGGCCTGTGAATTCCCCTCCAAGACAAGCTTTTCGGTGCCGATTTGTCCGCCGAGCCGGTTCGCGGTGAGATTGAACCAAAGCATCTGCCCTTTGGTGAATTTGGTGGCGTCAATGACTTCCAGCTTCACCGGAGCGACTGCGTTGGCAGGATCACTGCTGACGAGCAGGTAAAAATCTGTCACATCCGCAGCAACTGCGACGCTGGGTGCATCCGGGCTGACTTTCTTTGGGTCTGCCTCGGGCGCAGGAAGCATCTGCAAGACGAGCGCCGATCCGGGAAGTTTATAAACCGGAGAAAAGTTTATACTCGGAAGTTCGACCTCTTGGGACGCTTTGCCGTCGAAAAGATGAAGAGTTTTCGGAGCATTGTCAGGGGCACCGAGGAACAATACCCGGCATGTCCGCCCGCTCTTCGCTTGGACGGGAGTATGGAAACCGAAAAGAAGGAGAATGCAGATGAGGCGGCGCATGGTGATAGCAGGTGAGGATGGGTTGAACTTTGCCGACTCTGCCATCCAATCACAAACTGAACTGCCCGTCGATACGTCCAATGGGATGGTATTTGCTGAAGAGTTTCATTTCCCGGCGGAGAGCAGTCCACGCTGGACGGCAAGCATGGCTGCCTGCGTGCGGTCGCGGGCTCCAATTTTTTCAAAAAGCGAGACCAGGTGCATCTTCACCGTTGGCTCGGCGAGGCCGAGGACATCGGCGATTTCTTTATTGGCGTAGCCTCGCACCAGACAACGCAGCACATCCGTTTCGCGGGGACTGAGCGCCCGGCGACCCTTGCGTGCCCGCAGAATGTCGGCAATGGCAGGTGGCAGGAATTTCCCGCCGGTCCCGACGATTCGGACTGC
>JBDNGG010000475.1:0-1666 GCA_041689405.1 Terrimicrobiaceae bacterium
AATTTACGCCACCGTGGCAGAGATGGGAATGGACGAAGATCGTATTGTGATGGATTATCCTCTCATCAATGAAGCTCATGCGGAAGAGTCATGGATTCCCGGGGCAGGTCTTGCACTTTTGCGCGGCGGCGTTGCGGGAGGAGATCTCCCGACATCCGTTGTGTGCGGGGCTCCACGCGATTCATCTCGGCTGCTTCCCTTGTGCGCAGCATCACTACGTTTCGCGACCGGAGGGAATTGCGGATTCGATCTTGATCTACTGTGATGCGGGGCGAGGCTGGTTTGAAATCGATGGGGAACGACAGCCGCTCGGCTCCCGCCAGGCGCTTCTCATTCCGGGAGGGAAACCTCATCGCTACGGGGCGGAAGCCGATGACCCCTGGACGATCCATTGGGTGCATTTCGGAGGAACGGTCGCCGCGGCCTACAATGTCCTCCTGCCGAAAGACGAATATGTGATTCCTGTCGCCCGGCCCACTTCCGAGGAACTCAAGAGGATGTTTGAGAAGGCATTCCTAACGATCTCAACGGGATGGAACATTCGGACGATGGTGCTGGTCTCGCACATCCTGCGCTATCAACTCGGGCTGATTTTCTTCGAGGGGCCGAAGCTTTGGGGCGCAACGTCCCGAGTGATTGTCCACGATCTGTCTGCGAGCCTGCAATTCATGCGCGAGCACCTGACGCGCCCGCTAAGCCTTCGGGCACTGGCTCGGAGGGCGGGAATTTCGCCGAGTCGCTTCTCGGCTTTATTCAAGGAGCAGACCGGCGTTTCACCGATTGAACGTCACATCCGGCTTCGCATGCAGGCCGCCTGCCACTTGCTCGATACCACCGCGATGAGCATCAAGGAGATCGCCGGTCACCTCGGGTATGACGACCCCTATTATTTCTCGCGAATTTTTCGCAAGGTGACTGGCTCATCCCCGGCTGCTTACCGGCGCGCCATCAAGGGCTGAAAAGAGGTTGGAGTGCGCGCTTCTACCGCACCGGCGGAAAATAAATCCAAAGATGTCCACCGCGATCATCCTCAGCGGCGTAGATTTCACCGTCACGACCGACCAACAGATCAGCAAATTGGAAGCCGTAACGTCGCGTGCTCAACGTCGAGACCGGCACTCCGAGATCCCGCCCCCAGTCGCAGCCCTCCTCCAGCACATACCAATGTGCAATCTCGGCACCGGCCGAAACGAAAATCCGTCCATCCGGCAACCGGGCAAGGGCGTGCACCGGGGTCAGTCGCACCCTCCCCCGGAGCCTCGCTGCCGCTTCTCCAAGCGTCCATTCCATAATCCGTCCGTCCGCGTCCGCCCAAACCAATCCCGCAGAGTGACGCGCCCAGGCGCCGGCCCCGTCGAAACCTTCCACCCGAAATGCCTGCGTGTCCCCGTCCTCTCCGATTCGCAGGAAATCGCCTTTGTCACCAACGACAACCATCAGGCCCGAACTAGAATCTCCAATCAATCCCGTCGCGTTCGCTGGCACCACAACTTCGGCCAAGGGCTCCAGCACATTTTCCGTCCAGCGATAGAGACGACACATCCCTCCGCCAAGCAAAGCCACTTGCAAACCGTCCGAAAGGAGCAGCAAATCGCGGGGCTCGACACCCGCCAAGTCGAGGAGAACATGCGCTCTCGATCTACCGACCTGCCACTCTTGGATGCCC
>JBDNGG010000476.1:0-8973 GCA_041689405.1 Terrimicrobiaceae bacterium
CCGCCACAGTCGCAATAACGAGGGTGACAAACGCCCAAAGCCCGATCTTGTTCCACAGGCTCATCCACTGGTAGCGCTGGACGATGCGCCTCCAGATCGTCTGTCGTTTGACAGCAGCCGATTCGGGAGGAGCCGCGTCGTCCTCGCGATTCGGCGATTGCATTTTAAGATCCGAGCTCATTTGCAGCGCAAGAAATAGAATTCTCTCCCCGTTGGCAAGCACCGTCGGCAGGTTGCACAACCCGAGGAGTGACCAGGTAGGTGCGGAGGAAGCGCGATGCGCCGAGGTTCGCAGGTTCGGAACGCGTTGGCGCTTGGAGCAATCGCTCAATCATATCTGCCTCCATCCGCTTCGTCTCCGGATAAGCTGCCATGATATCCGCCACGGGGCTATGGCGTTCACAAATCCGAAAGCCATTGCCCGCTTCGGCATTTTCAATCGTGCAAAGAAACCCTTCCTTGTCGCGTTCGCGGCTGTACCAACGGGCGCGCGCAATGGGTTCAGAACCCCGGATCCGGGCAGCGTAGTGCTTCTCCTTGTCCCGAAAGTAAACATAAAGCAGTTTCCCGGGTGCCGAAGGGCCAAAGAGTTCCCGCGCTGCCGAGAGAACAGCCAACGTCAAATCGTTCGATTGCGTTGGAAAAATATCGTGACCCTTTTCGGTCAGTCGATAAACCAACTCTGGCCGACCCACCGGTCCCGGCTTGCGCACCGCTTTCAAATAGCCCTGCTTCACCAAATCCAAGCAAGGTTTTTTGACTCCCATGTAGCTCATCCCCAGCGCTAGGGCGAGGGCGCGGATTACCATACCATCCGAGCGTTTCAGCTGGCACAGAATAGCCGTGGGAACAGGTTTGCCTACACCTTCCAATTGAGAAATCACAACTCCAAGTTATACCTACCCGGGCTACGGCTTGAGAATCGCAAACGTGCGACGATCTCCCCGGTTGATATGCAGCATGACGCCGCTATCACCAACTTTCCGCAGGCTCTGGACAAAATCCTCCACCTTCCGGATGGGGCGCGACCCCACGGAAGTGATCACGTCACCTTCCGCAATCTGCGCCATGTCAGCCGCGCTGCCCGGCTCCACACGAGTGACCAATACACCGGAATTTGGGCGCAAGCTCAATGTCTGAGCGACTTCCTCAGTAAGTTCGCAAACCTCAACACCCGCGATCGGAGTGATTGCAGGAGTTGGTGACAGGTTGGGCGCGGGTGCTGGATTCGGGCTGGTGAGGGCCGCACGGATAATTCCATCCGACCGCTCGGTGGTGGGAATTTGCACGGTTAGCACGGTGCCCGAGCGCCAGACATCCAGCGACAAATCCTGGCCAACGCGGGTGTTTACAATAACCCTCTGGAGATCCCGTGACGTCGCAACATCGTTCCCATCCACACGAAGGATCACATCGCCTACGCGGAGGTTTCGACGGGTAGTCTCGGGCGATCTCTGATCAAAGCTACTCACGACCACGCCCTGCTCCAGTTTTCCGAACATCTGCGCAATGTCGGCCGAGGTTAGCTGAGGAAATGCCATCGCCAGCGAGTCCAGTTCCTCTACCCCGATGATCCCGATGCCCAACCATGGCCGCATAAACCTCCCCTCGGCAATCATTTGACTCGCCACGTTGGTGGCCATGTTAATCGGAATTGCGAAGCCTAGCCCGCGGTTCATCCCCCGGATCAGTGTATTGACCCCGATGACGCGACCGTCGACATCGACTAAGGGTCCGCCACTGTTGCCGGGGTTGATTGCCGCATCTGTCTGGATGTATTCCTCGTAATCCGGGTTCGGTGTGATATTGTTGCGCCCTTTGGCACCGATCACGCCGAAAGTGAATGTGTAGCGCAGGTCGTAAGGGGATCCCAAAGCAAACGCAAACTCACCCACTCGGGCTTTATCGCTATCCCCAATTTCGGCAGGAACAAGGTCAGCCGCCTCGATTTTTAAAACTGCAATGTCGGACGGCGCGTCCGCTCCCACCAGGACCGCCGACATGGTCCTCCCATCGTGCAATGTGACCGAAATTGACGCCGGGTCAGCGTCTTCGAGGACATGGTTATTGGTCAGGATATAACCGTCGGCCGTCAGCACAAACCCAGATCCCTGATTGGGGTTCTCGAAAGCATCCGGGAGTGGCAAGGTGCGCCCTTGTGGCGTTTGGAAAAAATATTGGAGCATTTGCTGCGATCCACCGCTGCCGGCCACCGGCATCCGCTGGGCCTCAATCACCACCACCGATGGCGACACTTTTTCGTAAACATCACCGAATGCCTTACTCAGGCTCCGCGCCAATACGCCCTCCGGGCTTTGAGCTTCCGCGATACTCGGAAACAACGCTGTAACAGCAAATAATCCTCCTGCGAGAAGTGAAGTCAATAATCTCATGCCCACAACGTAGTGGTGGTAATTAAAATTTCAAGTGACCAAGCGCAAAAATTATGTCAATGGCACGATAATTGCATTGCCCGTAGCGAATTGGGGTGCATCCTTGACCTGGATTCGCCTGACTGACCATTGAGCCACCGCTGAAAAGCTATGCCTGAAAATCGCAAACACCCAAACGGGGAATCCTCGGGATTCCAACTCAAGCAGTCCGCCGAACCGCCTCCGGACACGGAACTCTTTCTTGCCGAGGCCGGGCAGCAGGAAGAAAAACTGCCTCGTTCCTACGGATTGGATACGATTTTTCTAATCGCGCAGGACCCGCACTGGCTCTTTACCTACTGGGACATTGATATTACGAAACATCCTGGCGGGCCGACGTTTTTGCGATGCTGCACGGCAGATGGCAGTGTGGAACAAGAAATCGAAGTGCCATTTGAAACGCGCAATTGGTACATTCCAGTGCAACGGTCAGGCGCTGACTACCACGTTGCCATCGGCTACCATCGGAGCGGAACTTGGCAGGAAATTGCGCGCTCCGCAGTCGTCCCAACTCCGGCCGAAGAAGTTTCCAGCGAGGACAGCTTTGATTTTGCAACCGTCCCACTGCACCTCAGTTTTCAACGGCTCGCAGAAAATTTGCATGCCGTGCTCAAATCCGGCGAAAATCTAATGCAGCTCGTATCGCGGATGCAACGCAGCGGTGACTTTTCCGCATTTGACGGTGTCATTCCGCCACTGCTCACGCCTAAATATAAGGAGCTGCTCTCAACGCTGCTTGGCGCTGACCTGGCAGCGAGCCTGACTGCAGGAACCAGGCTTTCATCAGAGCTGCACTCGCGCGTTCAAGCGCGATTGGAGGAGTTACTGAGGTCCGGCGGGGCCAGCGAGACGATCTCGCTTCTGGAAACACTTTCTTCCTACGCTGGAGCAAGCCCGTTCGTCTCTCATGGGAACGCATTACAGGCCGGATCCGGGCATTCGTCGTGGAGCCCGGTTGAGATGGCAAGTTGGGCTGTGGGGTGGATCACCAGTTGGACCCAAGCAGACACATCAAGCGGGATCGCTCCCGGCGCCTCATCAAGTTGGGGAGGCGAATCCAGCGGCGGCATTAGCGAACTGTCGAGCGCATCCCTTCCGGCCCTCGCGAGCTGGCTATCAGCCGTGCAATCGAGCTGGGCGCAGGCAGCCACATCCAATTGGACGCCTTCCGGGACGTCCAGCTGGCTCAGCGGGATCGAATCATTCGGCTGGAGCAGCGCCAGTGAGTCCTCAAGTCCTGGATCGTCGTCCAAGCACGAATTGTTCATGCACGTCGATGCGGAGGTCATTTTCCACGGAGGCATGGATCCGAAGGCCACGTTGACCATTAATGACAAGCCCGTGGCACTCCAGCCAGACGGGTCGTTTCGCTATCATTGCGTATTTCCGAACGAGGATTATGGAATTCCCATTGTCGCCACGTCGCGGGATGGAAAAGAATCCCTTACAGCGACACTGCGGTTCCATCGAGACACAGGCAAGGTCGGTGCCGTGGCCGACACCCCGCAGCCGCCGTTGCTCGAGCCGATGGAACGTCTGAAATAGACACTCGACTAAAATGGTGACCTCCGGGGCGGAACGTCCCTGCATACTATGGCTGTAAAATCGAAGCGCGATGCGCTGGCTGAATCGTATTTCACTTATCTTGAGGGCGAACGAAATGCATCCCGCCGGACCATCGCGAACTACCAACTCGCACTCGGACAGTTTCAGACGTTCCGGGCGGAGGTGACGTGGCGTGCCGCCACAGCCGATGATTTCCGCGCATTTCTTTTGGAAATGCTGAAGCGGGAGAAGTCCAGAGCCACCATCCGACTGACGTTTTCCGCGTTGCGCAGCTTTTATCGGTTTCTGATGGAGCGTAAAAACCTCCCTGTAAATCCACTGCAGCAAGTCACGATGCCCAAGGCGGAGAAGCTGCTCCCGGAATTCCTTACGCTCCAACAAGTGATCAATCTTCTGGAAGCACCCGCCAGGCTACCGCTATCAAAGCAGGCACCCGCATGGATGCCTCTACGGGATACGGCAATTTTCGAACTCTTTTACTCAACCGGCATCCGAATTTCCGAACTCGCCAGTCTGAACGTCCATGACATTGACCCCTACTCCGAGACCCTGCGTGTGATAGGAAAAGGATCAAAAGAACGGGTGTGCCCGGTGGGAGGGCCTGCGTTGGAGGCGATTTCGCACTACCGGCAGGCAGCCAAAGTGACGACAGGCCCGCTTTTTATCAATAAATCCCGGCTCAGACTTTCGACCCACGCGATCGAAATGCAGATGAAAAAATACCTGCGCTTTGCGGGGTTACCAATGACCATGACGCCGCACAAGCTTCGCCACAGCTTCGCCACCCATCTGCTGGATAATGGCGCGGACATCCGTAGCTTACAGATCTTGCTCGGACACGCAAATCTTTCCACCACGCAGGTTTACACACATGTTTCAACAGAGCGCTTGAAGGCGGCCTACGATGCAGCGCACCCCCGTGCGTAGTATAAGATAACCCATGGCAGGAGAACCCAACGACCGACTTGCACTCATCCGCATGCGACGCATTGCGACGACGGCGTTGATTGTCGTCTTTTGTGGGATGATCGGGTTCCGGTTTTTGGAACCGCTGCATCCAGCATGGGGGTATCTCCGCGCGTTTTGCGAGGCAGCGACGGTTGGAGCACTAGCAGACTGGTTTGCTGTGGTCGCGTTGTTCCGGCACCCGATGGGAATACCCATCCCGCACACCGCCATCCTCCCGAGGAACCGGGACCGGGTGGCAACCTCACTTGCGGACTTTATCGACATGAATTTCCTGAGTTCAGCCGGAATTGCTGATCGACTGCGGAAGCTCGACTTTGCATCCATTGCAGCATCATGGCTCAGCATGAATCGGGAGGCTGTCACAAATCGATTGGCAGACATCCTCTCGTCATGGCTCACCTCACCAGTCTCCGACACCGCGTCTGCATGGCTGGCGGCGCGGGCAAAACGATTAGTAGCCGAGGCAGATATTTCCGGGTTGGCATCAGCCACGCTGGGCCCGCTCTTTGCGGAGGGACGGGGCCAACACCTTTACGGGATGCTGCTCCGTTCTGCGGGTGACCTCATCGTCACCAACCGTCCGACCATTCAAAACAAAATCCGGGAGGAGATTCCGCTTCCGGTTGAGACATTGCGAAGTCTGCCCGGGTTGCAACGGTTTGGCCCCGCACTGGATCAACTCCGCGATCAATTGGCGTCTCTGGTGGCATCGCGAACGATTGAGAAAGTTCAGGAACTCCTCCAAGAAGCAGGCGAAGATCCCGAACACCCGCTCCGAATTGCTTTCGATGCCAAGCTGACGGGCTTCGTTGAGGACTTGAAGTCATCACCGGACATGCAAGCACGCGTCGCCCAATTGCAGCAGGAGTTTTCTGAAAGCGAGACGCTTGACGCATTCTCGCGTCAGGCTTGGGACTCGATTCAATCCGGATTGCTAGCAAGCGTGCGCGATTCCAATTCCAGTTTCCATCACCAGATCAGTAAAATATCCGATCAGATTATTACGGCGTTGGAATCGGACTTGTCCCTGCGCTCTACTATAAATGACTTTGTCTCAGCCAAAGTCCTGGATGCTGTGTCGTCCATCCGACCCCATGTCCGCGACTATGTCATCTCCACGATCTCGACCTGGGATGCCCACGAAATCGCCGATAAACTTGAAATGACAGTCGGCCGAGACCTACAATTCATCCGCCTGAATGGAACAATCATCGGCGGATTCATAGGAGTACTTATTCATGCCGGATTCGCAGCGCTCGGAGTTTAATCTTCGCTCCAGTCAGATCGAGTTTAGCACTTGCGGCACGGCGTATACCGCGCGATCTTCTCGACAAATGAAATCCACATTCCGTTTTCTCCGTGGCTTCGTGCTCGCATTCATTTTTTCTGTCATCGCGGTCGGGGCATCCGGCCAGGACGGGCTGGAAATCCCCGTCATTTCCTCGCTTGAAACCAATCGCATTCTCGAACATGCAACCCAAGTGGTAACGGTGACAGGAAAAGTGACCCGTGTTGGCAAGAACGGCAATGGCGGGATTACGTTTCTTAATTTTTCGAGTGATCGCGGCGGATTTGTGGTCGTCATGTTTGAAGCAGACTACGGCAACTTCGCTCACGGTCCCGAAGTTTACCTCACCAAGAAAGTGCATGTCACCGCTGAGGTAAAGCCGTATCAAGGGAGTATCCCTCAAATCCAGCTCCAAACGCAGGATCAAGTGAAGGTCATCGAAGAAGTCCAAGCCACTTGATTTTTTATGGTCCAACGCATTTCCATCCAAGTATGATTTTTGATCAACGCGATGCTATCGTCCGCTTATTACAGGACAATGACCCGGATACCGTACGTCTCGTCAAAGAACAACTGATCCAGGCAGGCGATGATGCGATTTTCGATCTGCGAGATCTCTCCGAGTGCTCCGAGCGATCCGTAGCATCCCATGCACGAGAGGTGCTATCAATCATCGAGGAACGGGAAGCAGAGGATTCGTTTGGATTGCTCTGTCATTTTTTCGGAGATCATTCGTGTTTGGAACGAGCAAACTGGATGCTGGCGCAGGCGTTAATGCCTGGGTTGGACCTCGGGCCGCTCGAAGTGAAGGTGAACTCCTGGGGACGGCAATTTTTGCTCCAGAGTTCGAGTGCCGTGTCGAGCCGGGAACGCGTGCTGCTACTCTCTGAATTCATGTCTGGCGAACTCACGTTTCGAGGAAACACAGATGATTATTACAACGAGCGCAATTGCTTGCTTCCGTATGTCATCGAAACGCGGATGGGAATCCCAATCACGTTGACTTTGCTTTACATGATGGTGGCAGCCCGCGCGGGGATGTGCGTGACGGGGGTGAATCTACCCGGCCACTTTATTGCACGGCACGGTGAATTATTTTTTGATCCGTTTCACCGGGGCAGAATCTTGTCCCGTTCGGATTGTGAAGCGATCCTTGAGAAGCAAAGTCTTGCCTTGCAGACCTGCCACCTGGCAGATGCAGGTCCCAGACAGATCCTCATCCGTACGCTTGCCAATCTCCTGTACGTTTATGATCTTCGGCAGGAAAAGGCAAAACACGCCCGGGTCAATCGCTGGATCCAATCGCTCACAGCAGATTGCTGCTCCTGAAAAGGAAGCCATACCACTTCGCTGGAAAGTCTTCGTTCGTAATATCTGCTGTGAAGGTTGAAATCATCAATACCGGGACGGAGCTTCTGCTCGGCAACGTCGTAAATACGCACACAAAAATCTTTGGTCAGGAGCTATTTCCTCTCGGATTACGAATCAATCGGCAAGTCACGGTTCCGGATGGCGCGGCGATCCGCGATGCAATCATTGAAGCAATAGACCGCTGCGATATCCTCTTGGTGACTGGTGGTCTTGGCCCAACGACAGATGACATCACGCGCGAAGTCACCGCCGAGCTCCTAGCGATGCCACTCGTCGAGAACGAGGAAGTTTTGCAATCGATCAAAGACCGCTGCGCACGCCGGGGTTTTGAGTTTCAACGCCGCATGGGGCGGCAGGCGATGGTGCCCAAGGGTGCGCAGATACTGCCAAACCCATTTGGCACTGCTCCAGGCTTGTATTTTCCACGATACGATACGCCATGCTTGAGCACGCCTCATATCTTTTTGCTACCAGGTCCACCCCGTGAGCTGAGGCCGATGTTTGACGCACACGTGATGCCAATTCTCAGAGCGATCACCGGGCAATCGCCCGATATTCAATGCAGGAGTTATTGTTGCGTCGGACTTGGTGAATCGCTGGTCGAAGAGCGGATCGGCCTACGGCTCAGCACCATTCCGAATCTGGAAGTTGGATACTGTGCTCGTCCGAATGAAGTGGATTTTCGCCTGATCGGAAAAGCGGAGCTCCTAGAAAGTCTGGATGCTGAAGTGCGGGAGGCGCTCGGCGATGCGCTCGTCTGCACCGGTACAGGCAAATTGGAGGACATGGTGGTCGGGTTGCTGCGGGATCGGAAAGAAAGTGTCGTCACTGCGGAATCCTGTACCGGTGGATTACTCGCCCACCGACTCACCAATGTGCCCGGATCATCGGAAGTTTTTCCGCAAGGATGGGTCACTTATGCAAACGCCGCTAAGATTGCACTACTGGGAATCGATCCCCTCACCCTTGACGCAGTCGGCGCGGTAAGCGCGGAAGTCGCAGGCGCGATGGCGGAAAATGCTCGAAGTCTGGCAGGAGCAGACTACGGACTTGCAACCACGGGAATTGCCGGCCCCGGAGGGGGATCAGACGAAAAACCGGTTGGCACCGTATTCCTCGCGCTGGCAATAAGAGGCAAAGCCACAGTGGTCTGGCGGGAATGCTTCCCAACAGACCGCGAGACATTCAAGCAAGTTGCCACCCAGGCCGTGCTCAATCGCCTGCGGCTTGAATTAATTCACCGATAGGAATTATCTGCGAACTCAGCGAATTTCAGCTATCCGCAGCGGGCGCTTCCGACTTGCGGATGGCTTCCAAGCGCCTGACCCGGTCATAAAGTTTAGGCAG
>JBDNGG010000477.1:0-1961 GCA_041689405.1 Terrimicrobiaceae bacterium
ACGATCCTGCGCGAAACCGGGTATCGCGGAGCAGGCGACTATTCCATCCAGCCACGGGCAGGGTCCGCGTCACACGCTTGGCGGAAATTGGGATTGGTGGACGAGCATGGTGTGCCTACCGCCAGAGGAAGAATTTCCAGCCGATTCCAGGGAGGCGAGGGTCTGGTGATCAGCGCAGCGCTGGAGGATTCGGGATACGAAATTGCGGATCTGGTGCTGCATCTTGCTAATATCCGTGGCGGCCACCGATTTGAGGAATTTGCGGGAGGAGCAAGTGATCGGCTTGCGTTCGCCTCGCGCTCGGCGCTCGGACATGTCGATCACGAAGGCTATCTCGTCGCAGGGCTCTGCCCCGGTTACGGTGAGGGAACATCAGAAGCAATCGAGCGATTTCGATCCCAAGGAATGACGGGCGTTCGGAATGTGACGCGGGAAATACGGAATGGAGATGTCGAGCGTGCCATTTTAGAGTGGCTGAGTTTGCTGCGGCATGTGGTTCACGCGCCGGATCCCAAGGCCCCTCGATGGGCGGAGTTTCAGTCAGCCGCCCGTTCCGCGCTCGATAGCCAGCCGAATCGGACATCCGACTTTCAGCCAGCGCTTCCCGCGCGGCTGATGCAGCGTGCGGAGCCGCGAGTGCCGACCCGCAGTCGGTTCTGACATACCGGCTCGCTTTAATAAACGACATGCACGGGAGTCCCGTGGGATGCGTTTGCGAAGTAGATCTCAGCCATTCGATCTGGAAGGCGGATGCAGCCATGGGAGTCCGCAAATCCAGGCAAAAACCCGGCATGCATCCCGACCCCGCCATGAATCCTCATAAAATACGGCATTTTTGCCCCCTGAAATCTCCCGCCCGCCGGCATCCGGTCTTCGCGAACACCCACATTGGCGACCAAGATATTGCCAGCGCCATCGACGTAGTCGCCGTACAAGTTCGATCTGTGGTTTTTATTTTTCTGAGTGACTCGAAAACTCCCGGCAGGTGTTTTGTAACCTTCCCGTCCCGTTGAAACCGGGGCAACCCCTACGAGTTTGCCGCCTTTGAAAAATTTTGCCTGCTGCGAAGTCAGGTTAATCTCAATCGACGCGGCGCCACCGACGCCGTTGCCATCCCACCACGATTGCTCCTCAGCAAGTTTCGCCGCAGCCAACGACGATGGGCGCGAAATCACACTGCCATTCGCTCCAAGATACCGGGTGGCATAGCGGTCCCCGGTGACAGGGGGCGTTGGCAGCGACGACTTCGTGGTTGAGCATCCAGCAAAAAAACTCACCGTTAACGCCGCAACGCCTATTAGGCACAGGGCGCGGGACCAGAGGAGAGAATCGGCTGTCATCTACGAAAGGATTTATCCGTTCGTCAGGGCGATTCGTCAAGCGTTCGCACGGATGCATCTGACGTTCATTGGTCGGACAAGGTTGCGGTGACTCGAAATTCTGGTATGCACTTGATTCGACTAATTTTATGCCAACCTACGAATACGCCTGTTCCAAATGCCGGAAGCAATTTGAGATTTTCCAATCCATGAAGGACGACGCCTTCAAAACCTGCCCGGAGAGTCAATGCCGAATGAAAAAATGGGGTAAGGGCGATGTGAAGCGGCTCCTCGGGGCCGGGGCCGGATTGATTTTCAAAGGGTCGGGATTTTACATCACGGATTACCGCAGCGAGGGATATAAACAATCCGCTAAGTCAGAATCCGCTTCTGCCAGCGAAAAGAAATCTGAGAGCAAACCTGCGGAATCCAAACCGGCAAGCACGGACAAAAAGCCGAAAAAGCCGACAGAGTAATACCATTTTTCCGCTCATCGTAGATCACAATGCGCGCTAAAAAAAATCAGGGCCTAAGATTCGGCAGCGTTGTGGCTGCGCTGATCCGGTTGGCCATCGTTGGGGCCGTTATCGCAGCCATTGCATTGATGCTCCAACGTCCAGACCTGCCGCCAGCACCCGAAGC
>JBDNGG010000478.1:0-3719 GCA_041689405.1 Terrimicrobiaceae bacterium
CCCAGCCGTCCGGACGCCGTGCATCGAAGATCGATGGATGTTTATGACGCTGCGGAGAGAATCGCGTCCACCAAAAGCCCGAAGGGGAAACAATTCCCCGGCCTGTGAGGTTACTCCATGTCGTATTCACAGCAGCCATCGCGAACTCGTCCCGATTCTGGATTGCCCATTCGATCAAAGCTTCAAAAACCACCCAGCCGTTCACCCAGCCAACCCCCATTTCATGGCGGTCGAGCGAGGCTCCCCCTGCCTCGGCGAGCTGTTGCCCGACACGGTCAAATGCCACCGTGTAGCGAAAATAGGATTCTTCCGGGTGGAAATGCCAGTTCATCAATGCGTCGCGCGTGGCTGCGGCGCACTCGGAAAGATCCGCCTTTTTGGAAGGGGCGGATTGCTTGTGGTAGTTATGCTGGAGGTGATCCAGCAACGCCGAACGGGTGCCAGGAATCGCCGAAGAACGAATCCGCCATGTGATCTGGACGTCGGTATCCGAAACCCAGTCGCTCCTTCGCGGCATTGTGTAATCATGGCCAAGGTGTTGATATGGCTGTTCGGCAAACGGGAGTGAAGCGATGAGAGTTGCGCAACCATTCTCAAACTCGAAGCCCACACTCGCGTGGAGAATCGTGCTGCCGGTTTTTACAAACGGCTCGACTTCAAGAATCCACCACTGCGAGCCATCATGCACGGCACAAAGAGGCTGCGCCATACGGTGCGTGTGGAATTCCCAATACGCGCTCCCGAATCGCTGAGGAACTAGACGTTCTGCATGAAAGCGCGGATAGTATTGGCCCGTGCGATCCTGTTGATTGTCCCCCCAGAAGAGACCTGGGACGCACCAAAATGGTTCCATTACGTTAGGGATCGCCATCCTGCATGTTGCGGCAAAAGCGGTTCCTGCGCGAGCCTCCCAAGTAGCCGCAATCCAGCCCGTGGTGTGGCGCACAACACTTGCAGGCTCCGAGCCTGACCAGGATATCCGTGATTCGAGAGTGTTCATGTAAAGAATGTGGTCATATCGCATCGCGGACGCGAAGGATGCGGTAGTGGGCTCATGACAAGTTTCACAGTCGCTCCATAAATTTGATGAACCGCAGGTAGGCCACGAAAAGGATCGCGGCAACAACCGTTGAGATGCTGAAAATTGTGACGTAGCCTGAACTCGGGTTCCAGAAAAGATAGTAAGCGATCCAGGCAACGCTGGATAGCAATCCGCCGAGAATTCCCCAATTCACCACGACGAAGAAAGGTGTCCAAAACTTCATTGTGCTTGAGAGTCGATGAATGCGCGCCATTCGTCTGCGGTGCGGGAGTCCTTGTCATCTGTGAGCTTTTTGAGTGCCTCGTTTTGGACTCCGCGGATCGAATAGACAGCCATGGTTGAGAAGCCGCGTTTGTAAAGGCCGAGAATGGGCTGGATTGCAGAAGGGTCGCCGATATTACCCAAGGCTGCGACGGCATCTCTGGACAAACCTTCGTCGTCCCGCTTTTTGAAATCCAACAGCTCAATGAGTTTGGGAACGGCTTCCCTGATTTTCAGCGCACCAATGACCTGAATGAGGTCTTCCTGCGGGGGCGAGGTTTGGAAAATCTCCAAGACTGCAGCGGAGATTTCGGGACTCGATTCCGGCAGGCTCTTGGCCGCACGGAGACCAAATCCGACTAGGTCGGGCTTCTTCCCATCCTGCAAAAGAGCGAGAATCTCCGGGTGCGCGGCCGGTCCGAGATTTCCGAGTGTAATGGCTGCAAATCGGGCAAGAGTTTTGGCTTTTGGATCACGGATGATCATAGCGATTTTTTCGGCAAGCTCCGGCGATCCGGCCCCTTTAAGTTTTGCCAGGGCAATCAGTGCCTTTTTCTGTATGAACGGCACCGGTGAGTCCAAGAGCGGAACAAGCAACTCGACAGAACGGGGATCGCCGAGCTCGATCAGGCGTTCGATCGCATAGTATTGGACACGCAGATTATCGGTTTGAGTCATTTGGGCTTTTAAGCCTTCGAGGTCAGCCCCTTTCAACTCCTCCGGCGGTCCGTGCTTGATGATTAGGATTTCTTCTTTAAGCAAGCGGATCAGCGGTATCTCCGAAGTCTCATACCATGCATTAAAAAGCAGAATGTCCCCCCCTCCAACCGTCTCGAGATAGTTATCCCAGTTTTCCTGAAGGGATTTGCTGTTAGTACTGACAATACGAAAGCTTTCCGGGCGATAGCTTCGGATTGCCGCAGAACTTCCCAATGCGCCAAGATTTACCGAAGAGTAAGGAGCGGAGCAGAGCTCATACTGTCTCCCGGGCCATTCGGGGATAATGAGGACATCGGGGTGCGCCTCGTGAAGTTGCTCAATCATAGCAACTGGCATTATCCAAGGGACTTTCATCTCTTTCCGTTGCTCAGGAGTGAGAAAGTCATTGGCGAAGACATTCGAATCCAGGTAAAAAAGCGTGCAGCCCCAGCGATTTTTTGCGTAGGCGATCTTGTCGCTGATCAGTTTCACAGGATCTTTGACCTCCACATGGGTCCATTTGCTAGGCTTTTTGGGATCGGGCACAACTTCGGTCGGTCGGAGTGTCAGGCCGGTTCGTAAGCCTGCGTCGCTGAACTTTTTGAAGAATGCATCGGCAAAGCGATCCATTTCGGGGGCGATTGCCTTGAGCTTGTCGGGTTGTGCGATGTAGGTAATAGGGTGGTAATGTTCCGCTCCTTCAAGGTCCCAAACGATGACGCCTTGCGCGTCATCCTTCTTGAGAATCTCCACGCTTTTATCGGCATAGGCCATCAGGGCCTGGCCGAATGCCTCGAGCCCTTCTTCGGTTGTGACATCATTATCTTTGCCTTTGCCGGGCAGGTAACCACGCGGGTTGGTTTTCCAATTGGTATTTGGATTGGCGAGGAAGAGCGTCCCGATCAAACGGCGGTCGTCCCATTGAAATTTCATCGGAAACAGCTTGTTGAGCCGGGCATTCATCTCTTTCGAGAGTTCGGCTGTGCTCGTTGAAGGATCCGAAAAGGTAAGTGAAAAGTGGTATTTTTCCGTGGTCGCGGGCGGAATTTGGAATTCCTGAGGCGGAAAGAATTTCGCGTCCACAACGGGATGGCGTGGCTTTACGGGTTCCGGTAAACCCATGGTGAGAGGGTAAGGACCCGACGGAGAGGCCGAACCCACATTGACGACCACTTTTGGGGGAGCGATTTCCCAGTTGGACAGAATAATTGATGCCCCGTCGGCCTCCAGCCTGCGTGGCCCAATGCGCCCGAGATTGTCAATATTCCTCGTCACGCCCACGCTGTCAGAAGCCGTGTTGCCCAGTTCTTTTGCCAGGTTTAACCCGAGAAGTTCCGCGCCGAAGTTCATTGCCGGTTTATCCGTTTTGTTGGTGATCTCGACAAAGAGATCTAAGCGGTCACCGTCCGGGACATATTTGCACGAAAGGGTGGCACCCTCGTAATCTGCGATAACCGTGCCGGAAGCAGGGTCCACGGTAACCGCTTTGGCGCCGCCCAGTGCATTACTGTTTTTTCCCGCATCGTCAACATTCATAAAGGACAACCGGAATCGAAAAGGGGCAGCATAGTTTTTACCGTTCCAGTTAATCGTGTTCAGACCTTTGTCGTTGAATTCGACGGTTACCGGGCTGTCCCCTGCATGGAGGGTGGCGAGACTTAGGAGGGCGGTGGTGAGAAAGGGTCGGATTTTCATTGTCGGGTTAGATTTATTTAGG
>JBDNGG010000479.1:0-10109 GCA_041689405.1 Terrimicrobiaceae bacterium
GCCGCAGCAAAAGCGTCCAAGAAGCCAAAAAGCATAGCGAACTGGCTCCTGAACGATCTCCAAAGCGCACTTTCGAACGCAGGGATCTCAATCAAGGAGTGCGCCGTTCCCCCACAAGCGCTCGACGAGCTTGTGACGTTAATCGACTCGGGAACTATCAGCGGTCGCCAGGGCAAGGAAGTCTTTGCTGATATGTTCACGACCGGAAAACCCGCTGCATTAATCGTCGAGGAAAAGGGCCTCAAGCAAGTGAGTGACGCAGGTGAAATCGAGGGGTTGTGTGATCAAGTCATCGCAACCAATCCCGGACCGGCCGCTGATTTCCGCGCCGGAAAGGAAGCGGCACTCAATTTCCTCAAAGGACAGGTAATGAAGCTCTCAAAAGGCAAAGCCAATCCCGCCATGGCCGGAGAGATCCTTGCGAAAAAGCTGTCGTGACATTTGCGCGCTAGACGTCGTGGCGCACTTCCAGTCCGGGAATGTCGCGGAAATGTCGATCCGGAGATACCACTGCCGCTCCTACGCGCAGTGCGCAAGCGGCGATTGCGAGATCGGTCACGGGGGGCCACTTTCCCAGCCTGCCCAGCGTCCAACCGATTTCTGAGACATGCCTCCAGAGCCGGGCATCGCATGGAACCTCGGGGACGATATCGAAAAAATCACGAACTTCATCGCGCATCCGCGGCAATTTTATCCCGCGAAGCACTTCCGCTCGAACGACTCCCGAATTGTACAAGTGCCCGGCGCGAAGCGCAGGGATCAGCCGCTGACGGAAATCTTCCCCTGCCCGCATCGCATCGATGATCCAAGCCGAGTCCACAAGGATCGCTGCCATTAGGATCCCTTTCGGTAATTTACGGACTGGTTGCGAATCGCTATGACATCGTATCCATCCTCGACCGATTCCCTCACAACAGCCGACTCCCAAGGGGATGCAGCAATTTTGTCAATCCGCGCGATCCGCTCCGCTTCGGTAAGCGCCCAATCTACCGCGTCCTTCCGGGTTTTAATGCCGGTCAAAACCATGATTCTCTCAAGCTTAGCCTCATCAATCTCGATAGTTGTCTTCATATGCCCATATATATGGCCATGCTTTGAGTTGTCAAGAACAATTTCAGTTTCGGCTTCTAAAAATTCGACCAGCAATCCTCGGAGGAGCCGCCGTCACTAGACGGTCGGGGCGGAGACAGCTTCCGCGAATTCTTTCGGGAATTTTGCCAGAAAACTCTGCGTCGGCCAGGCGCAGGCTTCGCCAAATGCGCAGATTGTGCGACCCGCAATGTTGTCGGCGACGTTCAGCAGTGTTGCCGGATCTTGCGCGTTCCCCTCGCCTGCCAGCATGCGTGTCGTCATTTTTGACATCCACAAGCTGCCTTCGCGGCACGGCGTGCATTGCCCGCAACTTTCGTGAGCATAGAACTGGTTTAAGTTATTGAGAGCCCAGACCATACTTCGCGTGTCATCCATGACAATTACGCCGCCACTACCAACCATCGTTCCGGCTGCTGCCAGCGACGAGGCGTCCATTACGAGGTCCAGCATCGCGACTTCCTTGTCCACCATTGTGCCGTCGGGCGCTTTGGACTTTATTTTAAAAACATCGTCTGAGTTGAGCACTTTCGCCGAGCTCCCTCCCGGGATCACAGCCTTTAGTTTCCGCCCGGGTTTCATGCCGCCGCAGATATCAAAAATCAGCTCCCCGAGGGTCACCGCACCACAAGGAAGCTCATAGTAACCCGGTTTCATCACATCACCACTCACGCACATGGTGCGCGTCCCGCCGTCCCCGGGAGTTCCCATCTTCGCGTATTCTTCAGCACCAAGGCGGACGATATGCTTCACATGGCAAAGCGTCTCGACGTTGTTTACAATCGTCGGTGACATGTAGAGACCCAACACTGCCGGGAAATAAGGCGGCTTGATCCGCGGGTAGGGACGCTTTCCTTCGAGCGATTCGATCAGGCTTGTTTCTTCGCCGCAGATATATGCTCCCGCGCCTTGGTGGACGTAGATATCGCAGTCAAAGCCGCTGCCACAAATATTTTCCCCAACGAATCCCTTCGCCTTGGCTTCCTGGATGGCGTTCCAGACGATCTTTGCCGCATCGGGAAATTCGCAACGGATGTAGATGTAAGCGAGTTTTACATTGACTGCATACGCGGCGATTAAAAGCCCTTCGACGAGCTGGTGCGGGTCGTTATGAAGAATGTAGCGATCTTTGAATGTTCCAGGCTCGGACTCATCGGCATTGACTACGATGTAGTGCGGTTTTCCATCGTCGCGCTTGATGAAACTCCACTTAATACCAGCAGGAAATCCGGCGCCTCCGCGACCGCGAAGGTTTGCCGCTTTCACCAAGTTGGTGATTTCCTCGGGCGGCATTTTGAGTGCTTTTTCCAGCGACTCATATCCACCATGCGCGAGGTAGGTCTCAATGTCATTCGACCAACCCGGCCGGCTGATATTTTCAAAAATGATTCTGCGCTCTTTAGGATGCGCTTGCGGAATAAGGGATACCATGGTGTGTCAGATGACTGTCGGTTATTCTGTGTCGTAGGATGTTACGATGCTCGGGACATCCTCAGTGGTCACATTTTCGTGTAAATCGTCATTGATCAAACAAACGGGTGCCGATCCACAACTCGCAAGGCACTCGACAAATTCCACGCTGAATTTGCCGTCCAAGCTGGTCGGTGGGGCCTCACCAAATCCATGACTATGCGAATGCACATCCACACCCGTCGCCGAACAAAACTTCTCACGCAGTTCGTATGACCCTGCCAGTGCACAGGGCAGCGTCCGACAAACACGGATCACTGTTTTCCCTGCGGGCTCCTGGCGGAACCATGGGTAGAACGTGACTAGCTCGATGATGTTGATCGGCTGTAGGTCAAGCTTGGAGGCGATCCAGTCCACTCCGGATTCGTCAATGAATCCAAAATGATTTTGCCAAAGGTGAAGCAGCGGTAACGACGCGCTGCGCTTCGACATCGGGTAATGCGTAATCGATTCGTCAATCTCCGTGAGGAGATCGGCGGGAATGTGTTCTGCCTGATTGGACGAAGTCTGAGTGATCATAGTGCCTGCACGTAAAATTATACGCCATCATCCAAAGATTCGACGCGGCGTCGATGAACAATTTTGCTCATCTCCATTTCCTGAAAGACATCCACCGGTGGTTACTCGGTGATAATGTCCTTGTAGGTTTTGCCGGTAGGAATCATCGGGAGCACGTGCTCGGTGTATGGCGTCAATACGTCGAGCAGATACGCTTCATCTGAGTCCAGCATCCGCTGCAGGGCTGCCCGGAGGTCCGCCTTACGTGTTACGCGCTCCGCTTTCACACCAAACCCATTTGCGATCTGGATGTAGTCCGGATACACGCGGCTGAGGTCCTGCGGATCGCCGAGGAAGGTATGCGCGCGATTGCTGCCGTAAAAACGATCCTCCCACTGCATCACCATGCCAAGGTGTTGATTGTTCAAAATGATCGCTTTTGCCGCGATCTTCTCGATGTGTGCCGTGGCAAGCTCTTGAACATTCATGACAAACGACCCGTCGCCATCAATATCGATAACCTGCTTATCCGGGCAAGCCACCTTGGCACCGAGCGCCGCAGGATAGCCAAAGCCCATGGCTCCCAGGCCGGCAGATGTCAGCAGCGATCTGGGATTATTAAAATCATAAAACTGCGCAGCCCACATCTGGTGCTGTCCGACGCCGGTTGTGATGATAGCATCGCCTCCGGTGAGTTCCCAGAGCGTCCGGATGACATATTGTGGCTGAATCGCATCCTCGGTGTCTTTGAATTTCAGGGGAAATGCCGCCTTCCACTCGGCGATTTGTTTATACCACTCGGGGAAGCGTGTGAAGTCCTTCGCCACACGATTATTACCGGTCTTCTCCAGACGGGCATTCATTTGTGATAGAGCAAACTTGAGGTCGCTGAGGATCGGAAGCTTTACCGCGCGGTTCTTATTTAACTCCGAATTGTCGATGTCGATGTGGACGATCGTGCCGTGCTCACAAAATTTCTCCACTTTCCCGGTCACGCGATCATCAAACCGCACTCCAATCGCGAGGAGGAGGTCGGCCTCGTTCACCGCATTGTTGGCATACACCGTGCCATGCATCCCGAGCCATTTGAGCGAAAGCGGATGCCCTTCCGGAAAACAGCCGATTCCCATTAGCGTTGTCGCCACCGGGATCTGCGTGCGCTCAGCAAATTCGAGCATCTCTGCATGTGCATTGCCACTGATCACGCCGCCTCCGCAATAGATCATCGGGCACTTGGCACTGGCAATCAACCCGAGCACTTCTTGCAACGCAACGTCGTCCGCGTGCGGTTCGCAACGGTATCCACGCAGGGTCACAGATTGAGGGAATATCGGCTGCGCTTCCTGATTTTGGATGTTCTTCGGAATATCGATTAGCACGGGCCCTGGCCGTCCGGATTGCGCGATGTAAAATGCCTCCTTCACGATGCGAGGGATATCATTGATGTCCCACACGAGGTAGCTGTGCTTCACCACAGGCAGCGTCATCCCGAAGAAATCCGTCTCCTGAAACGCTCCGCGACCAATCATGTCCTGATTCACCTGACCGGTAATGGCAACCATCGGCACCGAGTCCATGAATGCGTCCGCAATACCAGTGACCAAATTCGTGGCTCCGGGACCGGATGTCGCCATACACACGCCAGCGCGTCCGGTGGCTCGGCCATAAGCTTCCGCTGCAAACACACCGCCCTGCTCATGCCGGGGCAGGATGGTTCGAATCTTCTTAGACCGCGTCAGCGCCTGATGGATCGGCATCGATGCCCCGCCCGGATAGGCAAAAATGACCTCGACACCCTCGCGCTCCAGGCAAGCAACTAGAATGTCGGCTCCCGACATTTTCTCCCCGCGGTCCGGGGCGGATTTGGAACTTAAACGTGATGCAGATTTAGTGGCCATAGTAGCCTTCCATCATGACCGCATCCGTGCCTCAGATCAAGTCGTGTTTTCGAATTCCCGATTCTTGCCTGCGGCGAGGACAGTGCTCAATCAACTCTCAAGCGTATCGTCAAGCCAACCAAGCAGGGCGGAGATGGATTCGTCCGTTTCATCGCCCATATTCGAGATACGGAAGGTGGTTCCCTTGATTTTGCCATATCCGCCGTCGATCACGCAGTGGTATTTCGCGCGCAGACGTTTGATCCAGGCGGCCACATCGACTCCCCGGTTGTTTGCGACGCAAGTGAGCGACGTCGACCGATACCCCTCCGGTGCAAAGAACTCAAACCCCCGGTCCTTCACCCATTGATGAACGGTCCCGTTGATCCGCGAATGCCGGGCGTGGCGGGCTTCGATTCCTTCCTCAAAAATATCCTCCAACTTGGACCGCAACGCATAGATGTGAGAAATGACAGGCGTGCTCGGAGTCATGTCCTGCTCTTGGTTTTTTTGGAACTCAATGAAGTCAAAATAGTATCCCCGATCTTTCATGCCGGCCGCACGCTCGAACGCACGCTGCGAAACGCTGAATACTGCGAGACCCGGCGGTAGCGCGAGCGCCTTCTGACTGCCGGTCAAGAGCACATCAATACCAATTTCATCCATTGGGATGGGTTCCGTGGAAAAAGACGAGACCGTATCGACAATCAGCATGACTTCTGGATACTTGCGAACGACAGCAGCTATCTCACGCAGCGGATTTTTCAACCCGCACGACGTTTCATTGTGGATGAGAGTGATTGCATCGAATCCTCCTTCCGCGAGCGCGGCGTCGACGGCCTCAGCGGTAATCGGACTCCCCCATTCGGCACGCAGCGCGACCGCTTCTTTGCCACAGCGTTTGCTTACGTCAAACCACTTGTCGCTAAAGGCACCACACATGCAATTGAGGACTTTTTTCGTTACAAGGTTACGGATCGCCCCCTCCATCACGCCCCAGGCCGATGAGGTGGAGAGAAAGACCGGCTGGGCAGTTCCAAACAACGTCTGCAGTTGTGGTTGTATGCCGCCGTAGAGTGCTTTGAATTCTGGACTCCGGTGTCCAATCATGGGCGAACAAAATGCGCGGAATGTTTTTTCGGAAACCTCTACTGGTCCCGGAATGAAGAGTTTGATGTGGTCGGTAGTTGGTTGCATAAATGGTTAAGACGGTATTATTCCCAGATAAAGTTCTCCAACCGCAAGCGCCTAACGCGGGATTCTGCTTCGGCTGATCGCGGCCCTCGGGCGTCAGCAAGTTTCTGATAAACGATCATTGCTTCCTCCCATCGACCTTGTGCCTCCAGGATTCGGGCGGCGTCGGAGCCGGATTTATAGAACCAAAAGTACTCGGGTTCGCCCTCGCTCGGGGTATCAACCACCCGGTAGTATCCCGAAAGTGCGGCATCTGTGTTTCCTAGTTTTTCATAGGCCGTTGCGGCTTTCGTGATCGCCTCGTTCCGATCTGGAGTGGAGATTTTTTCGCGCGCGAGACTTTCCCAGACTGCAATTGCCTCGTTCAGCCGAGACGGATCGCTGACACCCATAGCAAAGAGGGTGTCACCAAGCTTCATTCGGGCGGCAAGTTGGATCTCCGGATTTTCCGATTCTGCGGCGAGGCGACCCAGCAGGACGAGCGCCTCGTCGTTGCGACCGAGGAGATTGTAGATCAAGGCCTGATCCAGCCGGGCGCGACCCGCCAGCGGACTGTCCGATTGGGCCACCTCCTCAAATAACTCGATCGACCTTTCGACCGCTTCAGGGTCCATCGACTTTGCGGCCGCATCAGCGGCAAAATAAAGCGCACTTGAGGCGAGGAGTTTGTCTTGAGAATCACGGCCCACCTGCTCGAATTCCACCCATGCGGCGCGATGGTCACCCGAGCGCGCAAGCATCTCGCCAAGTTTCATACGCACTTCCGCGTCGCGCGGAGATCCAGGGAACTCAGCGAGGAAACCTCGCGATAACTTAACCACTTGCTGGGTGGATTCTGGCGAACCATCGTCTGCGAGAAAAACTTCCAGCGCGCAGGCCTGGACCGGCGAGATGCCAGGTTGATTTACAACTCTTGAAAAATACGCCCGGGCATCAGCATCACGCCCTTGTTCTGTCGCCAATTCAGCCGCAGCAAAGGCAGCACGGGCGCGAGTCGATGGATCGGTCGCGACGCGCGCTAGTTCCCCTAGCGCGTCGTCTCGACGCAGATCCCGCGCAGCGATCAATGCTTTACGCAGGGCTGCAGTCTCGGAAATCTGTAGTTCCACTGAAGCCGCTTCGCTGGCCGTTTCGGGATCCCATTTATCTCCCGCAAGCGCCTCAGATAATGCAGCGTTTTCCATTGCTGCCCGGCTCAAGTCGTCATCAAAACGATTTGCTACATTCAGAAATAGTGAGCGCGCAGCGACTTCGCGTCCTGCTGCCAGATTCAGCATCGCCCGCAGAAACTGCAATTGAGGGCGGGCGGAGTCGGTTTTTTCTAGTTCCGCTCCGCGACTCAAAACATCGAATGCTACGCCAATCTGGCCATCGGCATACAGCATCTCAACGGCATGGATGATGGCGTCCGCGCGCAATGGATGCCCTTCTTTCTGATCTGCAAAACGAGTAAATGCGGCGAGCGCCTGGGGGTTTCGACCAGCACGTAACTCATGCCGGCCAAGATAAAACGCAGCGTAGGAAGCGAGTTCCGCGTGATTGGTGTCCCGCGCCCAGCGCCTCAACTCCGCGCTGCTGGCATCAGGAAGTGCCATGTAGAGCTCGTCCAACTTCGCAAATAACTCCGGCACTGCCACGTCATTCGGATGCGCGTCGAGATACTCTTCGAGACGCGCTTCAGCATCAGCCATGCGGTTGAGCGACATGAGTGCTTCGACCTCACCGATGACCGCACCCGACCGTAGGGCGGGGATTCGTGCGGCAGAAACACCGGCGAACAACTCAAGCGCGCGGTCGGCATTTCCGAGATCCAGCGAAATCCTGCCATCAAGATATGTCGCCATCTCTTGCTCAGCCCGCGTTGGATCCGGTAACGCATCAAGTGCGCGCATCGCATCGGCAAACTCTCCGCGGGCAACCATCAGCCGGGTCAAGTTCAGCCGAATTGCATTATTTGCAGATGGTGATTTCGCAACGCGTTGCAGTGACGCCCTGGCAGCGCCGGTTCGGCCCAGCGCCTCGAGCATTCGAGCTTCTCCCAAGCGCGCCTCGATAGCCATCGAAGCGGAAGGTTTGTCAGCTATGGCAGAAAAAATCTGAAGCGCAGGTTCGTAATTTCCTGCTGCTGCATAAGCCTCCGCTGTCCAATACCGCAAATCTAAATCATCCAAAGAATCCGGTTGGTCCAGCACCTTCAAAGCTTCACCCGGGCGGCCCGCATCAATGAGACAGCGCGCAAGTTCCACGCTGATCGCCCGCTTTTCTCCGGCATCATCCGTTGCCGCCATCAATGTCTTGAGATCATGGATCACCACTTGTGGCAGGCCACTCTCACGGGCTGCTTTCATGCGGCCCAACGCAGCCGAGGTCGAGTCAGCCGACGCGCCCAGAGTGCTCGCTAACCCGACAAAAGCAATGATCGCCAGACACCACATCATCGTGACAAAAGTGGGCTCAGGTACACTCCCGTGACGCTGGATGGGTTGACGGCAACTTCCTCCGGCGTGCCCTGGGCAACGATCCTCCCGCCGCCGGCACCCCCGCTGGGTCCAAGGTCGATCACCCAGTCCGCGGTCTTAATGACTTCGAGATTGTGCTCTATAACAATGAGCGTATTTCGGGCGTTGCGGAGTTTCATCAGGACTTCGAGCAATTTGTGGATGTCAGCAAAGTGCAGCCCTGTCGTCGGTTCATCAAGGATGTAAACCGTACGACCGGTGGCTTTGCGCGCCAACTCCGTAGCGAGCTTCAGTCGCTGAGCCTCCCCGCCGGAGAGTGTCGTGGCAGACTGCCCCAAGCGCAAATACCCCAGCCCGACTTGCAGCATCGTGTCTAATTTGTCCGATAATGCTGGAATGCTCCGAAAAAATCGCGCGGCTTCGTCAATCGTCATGTCCAACACATCGGCGATATTTTTCCCCTTGTAGGTAACTTCCAGCGTCTCGCGGTTGTAACGGCGACCTCGGCACACTTCGCACTCGACATAGACGTCGGCGAGAAAGTGCATCTCGATCTTGATCAATCCATCCCCTTGGCAATGTTCGCAGCGCCCTCCTTTCATATTGAAAGAAAACCGACTTGCGCTATACCCCCGGACGCGCGAGGCCGGAAGTTGCGCAAACAACTCACGGATGGGACCCAGCGCCCCGGAGTAGGTTGCAGGATTAGATCGCGGCGTGCGACCAATCGCGCTCTGGTCGATGACCACCACCTTGTCAAACTGGGCAGTCCCGATGATCTCGTCATGGGCTCCGGGCTTTACCTTGGCGCCATTGAGTTCACGGGCCAGCGCGGCCCACAGGATGTCATTTACAAGCGTGGATTTTCCGCTGCCGGACACTCCCGTCACGCACGTGAAACACCCGGCAGGAAAAGCCGCCGTAATCGACTGGAGGTTGTTTTCGCGGGCACCGCGGACCGTGAGCCATCCATCACCGAGTTCCGCTGCTTTTCCCCGCAATTTTCGCGGCGCGGTGCGCAGCCTGGGAATCGGGATCCTCAGTCGCCCGCTCAGGTATTGCGCCGTCAGCGAGGTTTCCGAGAGAAGAATCTGGTCCAGCGTACCCTGAGCGACGAGATTTCCCCCCAAAGGCCCAGCGCCTGGTCCCAAGTCGATCACATGGTCTGCGGCTCGAATTGTGTCTTCGTCGTGCTCGACCACGATCACAGAATTCCCGAGATCCCGCAGATTGCGCAGCGTTCCAATCAATCGATCATTATCGCGTTGATGCAATCCGATGCTGGGTTCATCAAGCACATAGAGAACCCCCGCAAGCCCGCTCCCAATCTGAGTCGCGAGACGAATCCGCTGCGCCTCACCACCTGACAGCGTGCCACTTTCGCGATTCAAACTCAGGTAGCCCAACCCGACCTCATTGAGAAACCGAAGCCGCTGCCGGATTTCGTGAAGCACATCATCAAGGACCTGCATCTGCGAGGGACTCAGCACCAATCGCTCAACCACAGCGAGGGCATCAGAAA
>JBDNGG010000480.1:0-23219 GCA_041689405.1 Terrimicrobiaceae bacterium
CTTACTGGGCTTCGTAGCTGGGTTGTGCGGGTTGGCGTTGCTTCGTCGCATCCTGCGTGCAAGCAAACAAGGTTAGCAATTCCGGAGTTGGCACTAGAGCTCGCCTCAATTCTCAGCGACCAACTCCGAAAACCGACGGATCTCCAGCGCCTGCCCGGTGGATTCATCCACATCAATGATGGCACCGCTGAGGCGAACCGGCCCGCGGGCGACGGGAAACTGAATTGGCAGGTTGTTTTGAAAGCGCGAGAGGATCGCGTCTATTTGGCGGCCGAGGACCGAATCATCCGGCCCGCACATTCCGGCGTCGCAGAGAAATGCTGTTCCTCCCGGAAAAATCCGCTCGTCCGCCGTTTGAACATGGGTGTGGGTCCCTACGACCGCGGACACACGGCCATCCAAGTGACGGCCCATCGCGATTTTCTCGCTTGTCGTTTCGGAATGCATGTCGACAAAAATTACTGGGGTTTCGAGCCGCAGTTTTTCGACTTCGGCATCTGCAGCAGGGAACGGGTTATCCAGGATGGATGGCATGAACGTCCGGCCTTGGAGGTTGAGCACGGCAATTTTCCCCTTTGCAGTTTCGAGCACGATGCTGCCTGCTCCGGGAGCGCCCGCTGGATAATTTGCGGGGCGCAGGACGCGGGGCTCAGTGGGTATCCACGGGGCGAGTTCCTTTTGATCCCAGACGTGGTCGCCAGTCGTGATGACAGCGACGCCGCTGCGCAGGAGGGCAATGGCAATTTTTGGAGTAATGCCTCGGCCGCCGGCGGCGTTTTCACCATTTGCGATAACGAAATCCAGCTGGAGATGCTCCCGGAGGCCGGGGAGTTTTGCGATAACTGCCTTGCGCCCGGGTTCGCCGACAATGTCTCCCAGAAAAAGTATCCGAATCATCCCGTTTTTATCGCATCGATAGACCGATATGCGATACAACTTTCCGGCCTTGAAGTTATATTTTCCAGTTTTTTCAACTCTTTGTATATGGCTGGGTGTGTTCGCATGCGCCGGGTGGGCTGCGGAACCGCAGGTGTCGCGATTGAGTCCACTTGCAGAAATGCCGAGCTGGCGATCCCTCGACGGTTATCAGGAATCCATCACGCACGAGGACTTTGTGGATTTGCTGGATCGCGTCTATGCACCGGCGGGCGCTTGGAAGGATGTGATCCGGGTGGAAGCTGACCGGGCGCTCGTGATGACCACGGCGGGTAATTTCTGGGAGTTGCGTTTTGCCGAATCAAGGGAATCTGCCAAACCGGTGCGTCGTAAATGGCGTGGACGGAGTGAACTCACCGGCCGCACCAAAGATCAGCCGTTTCACGGGGTTAAGATCACATTGGACCCGGGGCACATCGGGGGTGAATGGGCAAAGATCGAGGAGCGCTGGTTTCAAATCGGCGGATCCACGCCGGTGATGGAGGGCGACATGACGCTCTATGTGGCGAAGATGCTAGCCGAGCGGCTGGATGCACTGGGTGCGCAGGTGACAATTACGCGGTCCAATTCGCGCCCGGTGACATCCCTCCGCCCGGATCGTTTGACGGACGAAGCGATGAAGTCCCTTGTTGAAAAAGACCAGGCTATAACCCCGGCGAGCGTCAAGCGCGAGGCCGAGCGTTTGTTTTACCGGGCAGCGGAGATCCGCCGACGCGCACGGCTGGTGAACGCCCGCCTCAAACCGGACCTCGTGCTGTGCTTGCATTTTAATGCGGAGGCTTGGGGCAATGAATCGCGGCCGACACTGTCGGAAAAAAACCACCTCCATTTTTTAGTTACCGGGGCCTTCAGCGCCAGCGAACTCGGCTACGAGGACCAACGGTTTAATATGCTGCAGAAGCTCCTGTCTCGGGCGTATCCGGAGGAATTAGCTGTCACCGAGAGCATCGCCGATGCCATGTCCGCCAATACCGGATTACCCCCATACCAATACATCGGAACCAATGCGATCAAAGTCGGGCGCAGTCCGTACATCTGGGCGAGAAACCTGCTCGCCAACCGGCTCTTCAATGCACCTGTGGTCTATTTGGAACCCTATGTGATGAATAACCGCGAGGTGTTTGCACGGATCCAAGCGGGCGATTACGAAGGCGTGCGTGAAGTAGCTGGTGCGATCCGCCCGAGTATTTATCGTGAATACGTGGACTCCGTGGTCCACGGTCTAGTAGATTACTATTCTCCGAAATAATGAAAACTATTGCTATTACGAATCAAAAGGGAGGCGTCGGAAAAACCACGACCACAGTGAATCTTGCCGCGGCGCTGGCAGCGCAAGGGAAACGCGTGCTGCTCGCCGACCTTGATTCGCAGGGAAATGCCACCAGCGCGATGGGCCTCGGAGACATCCGCGGTTACAGCCTGTACCATGCGCTCATCGGCGAAAAAGATGCGTCCGAACTCGTCCTCCCCACGCGCATTGACAACCTTTTTGCCATTCCTGCGGACCTGGATCTAGCCGGTGCTGAAGTCGAGGTGGCGCGTATGGACTCGCACCTCACTCAACTCCGGCGCGCGCTCACCAAGCTGCGGGACGATAATACATTTGACTACGCGTTGCTCGATTGTCCTCCGTCTCTAGGGATTTCTATGACGAATGCCATCGTCGCTGCGGATGAGATTCTGATCCCGATCCAGTGTGAATATTATGCTCTGGAGGGTCTCTCCACGCTCATGCGCGTGCTTGGTGATTTGCAAGCGACGGCCAATCCTGGACTTTCGATTGCAGGTATGGTGCTGACGATGCTCGACACCCGGACGAACCTTAATGCGGCGGTCGTCGCCGATGTCCGCAATCATTTTCAGGAAGTGGTGTTTGACACCGTGATCCCGAGGTCGGTGCGATTTGGTGAGGCTCCGAGTTTTGGACGTACGATTTTCGAACACGACCCAAAGGGATCCGGAGCTGCAGCTTATGAGGCGCTCGGAGAAGAATTCCTCAAACGCCAGGCCGCGGGCATGAAGTTCCTTTGTTCAAATTAACCGAGTGCGTGCGGGTGATTTTCGATGTAAGCAATTTTTGCAGGTTGATGTAAAATGTCATTGATGAATCAAGAAATCCTCGATCTTTTCCGTCAGACCGGTGCCTTGCTGCACGGACACTTTTTGCTTCGCAGCGGATTGCACAGCCGCGAGTTTTTCCAGTGTGCGTTATTGTTGCAAGACGCCCCGATTGCCTCGCGCGTCTGCGGGGAGTTGGCAGCACTCCTAAGTGATTACGAAGCAACGACGGTGATTTCGCCGGCAGTAGGCGGGATTATTGTCGGCCAAGAAGTTGCGCGGCACCTCGGGAAAAGGCATATTTTTGCGGATAAAGATGGAGAAGGCGGGCTGGTTTTACGACGGGGTTTCGTGATTTCCCCCGGGGAGCGGATTTTGGTGGCCGAAGACGTCGTTACGCGTGGTGGTCGGGTGCAGGAGACCATCGACATCGTACGGGAACATGGCGGAGTCGTCGTTGCGGCCGGCAGCATCGTGGACCGTAGCGGTGGAAATCTCCCGGATTTTGGATGTCCGTTTGTCAGCCTTGTCCAGATGACTCCCGACACATTTGCCGCTGATCAGGTGCCACCGGACCTCGCCGGGATTCCGGCGGTCAAGCCAGGAAGTAAATAAGTCACGGACTGCTCGCGATCGCGCGCGTCAGGTCCGATAAAATTTTGTGAGCGCATCAACGACTTCGTTGATTTCATTCTCGAGAAGTTCCGGAAAGATCGGCAGAGCGATAGTTTCCTTCGAGGCAGACTCCGACACCGGAAAGTCTCCGACTTTGCCTCCGAGGTAGGAAAAGCACTCCTGAAGATGAAGCGGGACTGGATAGTATACGCCATGACCGATTTCCGCTGCTGCAAGGTGTGCAATCAACTCGTCCCGGCGGTCAGCGCGGAGGACAAACTGATGGAAAACGTGATCGCTCTCAACCTGCCCGGCGAATGGCCTCACAGGTAACGTAAGGAACTCCCCTAAACCTGCCGCAGCAATCTTTTCTGTGTAGCTCTCAGCATTTCGTCGCCTGGCGGCATTCCAGGCGTCAGTAAATGGGAGTTTAATGTGCAGAATTGCTGCTTGGATGGCATCAATGCGGAAATTGCCCCCGACCGAATGATGGTAATACCGCTGCTCCATGCCATGGTTGCGCATGAGCCGCAGTTGCGTGGCAGCCTCGTGGGTCCGACACGTTGCCATCCCGGCGTCGCCGTAAGCACCCAGGTTTTTAGCAGGGAAAAAGCTAAAATACGCATGATCCGCAATAGCGCCTGCTTTCACTGTGCCTTGAGCAGAGGGATATTCGGCGCCGATTGCTTGAGCGGCATCCTCGATTACTCCGAGTCCAAATTCCGCTGCAAGTGCAAGGATACGATCCATGTCGCAACACAATCCGAACAAATGCACCGGCACAATCGCCCGCACTCGATTACCCTTTTTAGTAACGAGCTGTCCGTCCGAATTTCTGCTGCACTGGTCACGCAAAAACTCTTCCAGCTTGCTCACATCCAGATTGAAGGTGGCGGGATCGATATCAACAAACGCCGTTTCGGCTCCGACCCGGTGAATACATCCCACGGTGGCAAAAAATGTATACGGGGTGGTAACTAATGCATCCCCAGGGCCGATGCCGAGGGCCATCAGAATCGCTAACCAGGCATCTGTTCCAGACGACATCCCGATCGCGTGTCCGCAACCAATCGCAGTGGCTGCTGCCGCTTCGAAGGCGTCTACACGACCGCCGAGAATGAACTGCTGTGCAACAATGACGTCCTCGATTTCGCGTAGGAGCGGGTCTCGGATTTGCGCAAACTGACGGGTGAGATCTAGTAGCGGAACACTCACGCAGCCCGCCTAACGAATAATTCCAAATTCAGCGCGGCGATTTTTCGCCCATGCGGCTTCATTGCTGGCGGGATCTGCAGGCATCTCCATACCGAAACTCACCGTCTGAATCCGGCTGCCATTAATTCCCATGCCAATCAAAGACTCGCGCACTGCCTGGGCCCGGCGCTCACCGAGGCCGCGGTTATACTCCTCGGATCCACGCTCGTCGGTGAATCCAGCAATGATAATGTCGCTCGACATTTTTTTCATCGCGGCAGCTACGGTATCCAGCTTGGACAGCTCTGCGCCGCTCACCGTCATGCCGTCGTAAGAGAAATAAACTGGCGAGAACTGGCTGCGATCGACAGTGGATCCGAAGAAACTCGAACCATCAGCGCGATCTGGCAATGGTGTACCAAGGACATAATCCCCATCAACACCCGCGTATTGTTCGCCCTTTTTATTAGCGCAGGCGGATAGTCCGCATACGAGGGTGAGAGCGAGTGCTGCTTTAAAAAGTCGATTCATGAGTGAAAGTGTAATGTGTTCGAATGAGACTGCCAAGTTCAGGATTGAAAGAATCGCGAAGTTTCTGACAGGAATCAGCGAGACCAAGTGGGTTCAGAAACTCTGCCCATGCCGGTGATCACCGGGACCGAGCGGCCGCTTACCGTATCCAAAAGCATGAGGGACGATCCAGAGCTGAAAAGGAGGTGCCGTGAATTTGCGCCCCAGACGGGATCTTCACCGCTGCCGAGCGTGCGGTTACTTCCGGAGCGGAGGTCGGTGATCGCAATCACGAACCCATCAGAGCGTCCGGAAAACGCGATCTTATGTCCATCAGGCGACCAACTTGGCTCCGTAGAATACCCGAATCCGGTCGAAATTGCGCGCCCCGCCCCGCCTCCAGAGCTGATTCTGAATAGCCGGGGACTGCTTCCGCCGTCGTCGGAAGAATAAACGATTTCACGTCCGTCGGGTGACCATGAGGGCGAGGATTCAACCCCGCGGGTTTTTGTGAGGCGACGCGGACCGGAGCCATTGGACCCCATAACATAAAGTTCCGGGTTGCCATCGCGACTGACCGAGCAAGCGATACGACCCCCGTCGGGCGAGAAGGCAGCGCCGGAATTGGTGCCGGGAAATTTTGCGATGCGGTTCCGGGCTCCACTCACGAGATCGATGAGATAGATATCCGCGTATCCGCTTTGGTAGCCAGTGTAGGCGAGTTTCTTTCCGTCGGGACTGAGAGCCGGGGCGACGCTGATGTTACCATCATTGGTGAGCTGCTTCACGTTTGCTCCATCGTAATCCGCGGTGTAGATTTCTTTTTTCCCGGTGCGGTTCGAGACAAATGCGATCTTCGTATCCGCGATGCCGGGATTACCAGTAAGGGTTTCAACGATGTCATCAGCGAACTGGTGCGCCACGGGCCGCGCGGGGCCGGAATACGTTTTTGCAAGCACCACACTGCCGTTCCTATCCTTGACCTCGCCGCGTAAGCTGCCACCTGTCGAGGTACCACCAACCACGAAAGCCGAGCCGCTCGCTTCTCCCATCGTGAACCAACCGGAAATTCCAAGGTCATTTTTTAGCACCTGACTGATAGCTGCTGCGTCTGGTCCCGAAATCGTTCCGACGGCGAGATTTATTGAATCAGACTTTCGGATCGTGATCGTCGGGGTGTCTTGGCCGAAAGCGACTGAAGCGGCCAACAAGACTGGGAAAAAGCCGAAGAATGAGCGGAGAGAGAGATTTGTCATGGGTGCCGTTAGGTTTAAATAAGTGCTACTGATCCATCGCAAATGCAGCTTACAATTGCAACGAACATCCGGGGAGTGCCCTCCCATGGCGACCGGCCTTCAGTTTCCGCTCAGATCGAATCGAGGTATCGATTCGACCACCGGAGTGCCAGGTTCTTTTGAATGTGCTGGATCGAGGACAGACCGGATTGAGAATGTGATTTCTTTGCTGCCGCGCTGAACTAAGACTGGGACAGAGTCTCCTGCGGTGAGAAAAAACGACGCATCGATAATGTCTTCCCGACAGTGGATAACGACCTCGCCTACGCGCAGGAGAATATCGTCGTCTTGGATTCCGCTTTCTGCAGCTGGAGTTCCTTGGAGGAGGTCGGCCACCTTGGCACGGGGGCGGTTTTCCTCGGTGATCGGCAGGTCTTCGACGGAAACACCGACCCACCCGGGACGAATTTCTCCAAACCGTGCAAAGTCCGTCCGGATTTTCTCCGCTGCATTGATTGGTAGCACATAGCAACCGGTATTTCCATCCGTGCCGGCGACTACGATGCCGATGACTTTGCCGTCCAATCCAAGCACTGGTGCCCCGCCCAAGCCCGGTTGCACCGGGATACTTGCGCGAATATGCGTGGTACGGAAGTAGCGGTTAAGAAATTGGCGATCAAACCCCGTCGCCATTCCAAAGCTAAACGTTTCCGGGACCCCGCGAGGGTAACCAATCGCGATCAAGGGAGCCGCAAGCTTGACGTCCGCAGAGTCCCCCAAGGGTAAAAATGGTGTGTTCGCTTCGACCCGGATTAATGCCAGCCCCGTGCGTCCATCGGCGACCAGAAGTCGTGCGGGAAGCTTGCGTAGCCCCTGAAAAACAGTGATTTCCTCTGCGTTACCGAGAACTCCGGTGACAGTGTAAATGGTTCCCGACGGATCGGCATAAAACCCGGTGCCCGTCAGTCTGCCGTGGCGATCACTCGACTCGATGCGAACTACGGCCTCCCGCCCCTGTTCGAAGACGGCGGCCACTTTCTCCGACAAGGCTTCTCCCAATGGGTCTTGGCCGGCGATTGCAGTCGTCGCCAACACAACAGCTGCCGCAAAGGCTCTAGGAAATCCCACCATATCAGAAACTGAACGGCGACTCATAACTCACCGGTCTAGTTTCAAGCACGTAACTCGGCGGCAGGTTGGGATCCTGAGAAAATGTAATCGCTGGTGCGGGCAACGGCGCAGCGACCGCTACCGCCCCGGATCCCGCAGGGCTCTCTAGACCTGTCCAAATGACCCCCGTGGCACCTGCTCCCAAGATGAGGATTGCTGCGTAGGCCATGGATGGCACCCGCACACTGTCGAGCCAACTGGTGGCTCGGTCCCAGAGGATCTCATGCAGCGGAACACGGAGTAATTCGGTGCGCTGACGCCGTTGAAACTCAATCAAAAAATCATCGAAATACCCCTCAGGCGGCTTTTCATAGCGTTTGAGGCGCAGGAGTTTCTGGATGTCGGTTTTTTCTGGCATATCAATTCCTACGGTTTTCTAAACTCTTCTAGATACGACTGTAACTGCCGGTGTGCATAAAACAAACGGGACCGCACCGTTCCCTCAGATATTCCGAGGATTTTCGCAATGTTTGAATGAGGCATCCCTTGAATATCAAACATCGTCACCACCGCTCTATGGTCGTGAGACAGCTTCTGGAGGGATTCGTTCAACTTTTTCTGAAGCTCTGCTAGATTCGTCTCCCGTAAGGGGTCCGAGGACGACGTCATCTCAATAAAATCCGGATCGTTCTCGATATGCGAATCCACGTCGTCCAAGCTGATTCCACGGCGCCGGTTCCGCTTTTTCAGGAAATTGATCGTCATATTGATCGCGATCGAGTGAATCCAGGTATAAAATTGCGCCTGCTGCCGAAATCCATTGATCGCCCGAAATGCTTTCGCGAACACATCCTGAAGCAAATCATTCGTATCCTCATGATTGGACGTCATATTATAGACCAGTCCATACAGGCGCGGGCTGTATCGCACGACCAGTGTGTCGAACGCCTCCACATCGCCGTCCTTGGTGCGCTTCACCAATGCATCGTCTGCGGGCTCCAAGGGTTCTTCCATACGGGAACTGCGGATCATACCAGACGCGGCCCCATCAGCAATGCCTCATCCGCGGGGGGATGAGAAAAATTTCCTGTGTTCCGGAGAAGTGTGGAGTAATTTTGGCAGATGAACCACAAAATCAGGATTCGCGCTGCTCGCTGATCTGGTAGTGTATCAGCCTAATGAGTGAGCTTTTTGCCAGCCCTGACCAGGGGTCCCCATCTCCTGATGCCCCACTTGCGTCCCGGATGCGCCCCCGGACCATTGATGAGATCGTCGGACAGAGACATATCCTCGGCGAGGGAAAACTCCTCCGCCGTGCCATTGAGGCGGACCGGATAGGATCATTGCTGTTTTTTGGTCCCCCCGGCAGCGGCAAAACCACGCTTGCTCAAGCCATCGCCCAGGCATCGCAATGTCGGTTTGAAAAACTAAACGCGGTCGAAAGCAATGTGGGCGACATCCGCAGGGTCGTGGCTGCTGCCGCCAATCGGTCTGCAAATGGCGGCAAACGCACGATTCTTTTTATCGACGAATTACACCGTTTTAATAAATCGCAGCAAGATGCGCTCCTTCCGGATGTCGAAAGCGGACTCGTGCGGCTGATCGGCGCCACGACCCACAATCCCTTCTTTTACATCAACGCACCGCTCGTTTCGCGCTCCCAGGTCTTCCAGCTTGAGCCGCTCGGGGATGCAGACCTCATCGTCTTGATGGACCGGGCTGTTCACGATGCAGATCGAGGCCTCGGGTCACTTAGCGTGCAGCTTGCCCCAGACGCGGCCGGGCACCTCGCACGCATGAGCGACGGAGATGCCCGCAAATGCCTCAACGCATTAGAGCTAGCCGCCCTCACCACGACCCCCGACGCCAGCGGAGCCCGTTCTATCACGCTGGAAATCGCCGAGGAAAGCATCCAGCGCAAAGCGGTGGTTTACGATGGTGATGGTGATGCGCACTACGACACCATCAGCGCATTCATCAAAAGCATGCGTGGATCCGATCCGGACGCTGCGGTGTATTGGCTCGCAAAAATGCTTGTCGCAGGGGAAGACCCGCGGTTCATTGCGAGACGCTTGGTCATTTGTGCCAGCGAAGATGTCGGGTTGGCGGATTCTCAGGCGCTACTCGTGGCAAGCGCCGCCGCACAAGCAGTGGAATTTGTCGGTCTACCCGAAGCGCAACTCAATCTGGCCCACGCCACGATCTACATCGCGACCGCGCCAAAGAGCAACCGTGCCACGCTCGCCATCGGTGCCGCCACCAAGGAGGTGCGTGAAGGTCGTACGCTGGCCGTCCCCACCCATTTGCGGGATGGTCACCATTCTGGAGCAAAGCAATTGGGGCATGGCGAAGGCTACAAATATAGCCATGACTTTGAAGGCGGATTCGTGCCCCAGGCATACTTGCCGGAAGGGCGCCGATATTACAACCCGACGGAAAATGGGATGGAGAAGCGCGTCAAAGAACGCCTCGACTATTGGCGCAGCCAGTTCGGTGCGGCGCCCACCGATGCCAGGTAACCCGCGGCTCCGTCAGATTACTACGAGGCGCTCATAGAGTGCCTCCAAGTGCGGCGACTCGACGCCCGCGGCTTTCGCCTGTCGCAGCGGTTCACCCCAGAGCGTTTCGATTTCGAGCGGTCTCCCTGCCAGATGATCCACCAGCGTGGACGGTTTATAGGCGCCCATCGAGCGGGTGCGGGCGATTTGCTTATCTGCAAAATCCAGCGGAATCTCGTGGCCAAGCGCATTGGCGATCGTGATGACCTCATGCATCAGCGCGACAGAGTGATTGAACAATTCTTGCGATGCGAGAATTTCATCCACGGATTTCTGACCCGCAGCTACCGAGAGGCCGTTGAAGGGAATATTCCACACGAGCTTGCGCCAGCGTTCCTGGATGAGCGCATCCACCGGGTGAGTCTCCACCCCGGCGTGCGAAAACCGCCCGGTAATATCCCGAAGCCGGGGAGAAATACCCCGCTCGCCGAACTCCCCGATACTCAGCGTGCCATGCCCAAAGTGTTCGACCGACGCAGGCGTGTCCCGTGTGAGGCACACAAAACACAGCCCTCCCAGCACCCGGGTCGCACCAAAGTGCTCAGCCAGGAATTCTTCGTTGCCCAATCCATTTTGCAACGTCAGAAGCGCTGTCTCCTGGTTCAACAAGGGAGGCACCAGCTCCGTCAGCATCGGATTATCAGTCACTTTGAGCGCGATCAGGACGAGGTCCACTGGTCCAATGTCATGCACATCGTTCGCAACCTGCGGGGAAGCAAGGTGCAGATCCCCTTCGGGACTGCGCACCCGAATGCCCTCCCGCAGGGCTTGATCGTAACCGGAGCGCATCAGAAAATGCACATCTTCTCCGGCTCCGGCTAGTTTTGCTCCGTAATACAATCCGATGGACCCGGATCCGAGGATGGCGATTTTCATTTTCCTTGAGTGCGATTGGTAACCGCGAGAGGTGACTCTAAAACAGAGCCAGCCTGCAATCCAGTATCCATTTTCGTGAAATTGCCATTGCTGACTTTCCTTCCATTGGCGAATAAGGTATATCTGTAGTAACTATTGCTATGGCTACCATATTCGAGCAACCCGACACTCTCGCCCGAAGCATCCAATCTATCCAGAACGTTCAGGATACCGAAGAGCTTCTCGGCGAAACAATGACCCTGAACATGGGCCCGTCCCATCCCTCCACCCATGGAGTGCTGCGAATTATTCTCGAGCTGGATGGCGAGCTGGTCACTAAAGCGACTCCAGACATTGGGTATTTGCATCGGGGCGACGAAAAAATCGCGGAGAACATGCAATACAATCAGTTTGTTCCCTACACAGACCGGCTCGACTATCTGGCACCCATTGCAAACAACGTCGCGTATGCGCTGGCCGTTGAAAAACTGATGGGCTGGGAACTCCCGCCGCGCGGGAAGGCGATCCGGGTGATCTGTTGCGAATTGGCACGAATTTCGTCGCACCTCCTCGGAGTCGGGTGTTTCGGTATGGATCTTGGTGCAACCACGATGTTCCTTTGGACGTTTGAAGGGCGCGAAAAAATCTACAACTTGGTTGAACTGCTCACGGGCGCCCGCTTCACCACGAGCTACACGCGTGTGGGCGGTCAGGTTCGAGACTTACCGGAGCGGTTCATTCCTCAGCTCAAGGAGTTTATCCGCGAGTTCAAAGCGTCGCACGAAGAAGTCGACCGCATGCTAACGCGAAACAAGATCTTCCTGGATCGCACCCGGGACATCGGCGTGATTACGAAGGAAGCTGCGATTGCTTATGCCTTATCAGGACCTAACCTGCGCGGCAGTGGCATCGACCATGATCTCCGGCGGAAAAATCCGTATCTCGACTACGAAAAATACGATTTTGAGATCCCCATCGGGACAATCGGAGATTGCTTCGACCGTTACCTGGTTCGCATGGAAGAGATGCGCCAGAGCCTGCGGATTCTTGAGCAGGTGATCGACACAATTCCAAGCGGGCCGATTAATTACCACGACCCGAAAAGCACGCCCCCGGAAAAAGAAGCAGTGTTGAAAAAAATGGAGGAGCTGATACACCATTTTATCGTGACTACTGAGGGCGTAGATGCTCCGGCAGGGGAGGTTTATTTTGGAGCTGAAAATCCCAAAGGAGAACTCGGGTTTTACATTTACAGCAAGGGAGGCGGAGTGCCATACCGCATGAAGATCCGCGCCCCCTCATTTGTAAATATAAGCATCCTCCCAAAAATCCTCCCCGGCCACATGGTGAGCGATGTCGTGAGTATCCTTGGAAGTTTAGACTTCGTCATGGGCGAGTGCGACCGGTAGTCCCGTTCTCCACTCGTCGGAGTTATTTCCGACAGAACTCGCGCAGGAAGAGGTTTTCGGCATCCACGGTGCCGATGATTACTAACCCATCGCCCTTGCTCAGCAGGGTCTCAGGGAGCATGTTCATAATCATCTCCCCGTCTCGCTGCAGCGCAATCACGCTACATCCCGTGAGCTCACGCAAGCGCGTCTGAAGCAGTGTGCGTCCAGCGAGCGCGGCGGGCATGGGCATGCGAAACACATTCAGCCCCTCCGCCACCATGAGCACGTCGCCGCCTTTGCGCAGCAGATTAAATAAGATCCCGGCTCCCATCGTGGCATAAGACATTACAAAGTCTGCTCCCGCGCGGTGCAATCGCTGCGTGTTCGACTCCATCGTCGAGCGCGCAATGATCTGGATATCCGGACGCAGTTTACGACAATAAATCGTGAGGTAAATATTCACGTCATCCTCGCGCGTGGTGATGATGACGGCCGGTGCGTCCCGAATGCCTGCACGCACCAGGGTCTCTAGATCTGCCCCGCTGCCCGAAATAAACTTCTCGGCCTGGCAGGCGCGATCCGGATTTTTATCAACGATGCGGTAGTCCATTTCCAGTGCGGCCAAGGTACTTCCAGTGGCCCGGCCGACGCGCCCGGCACCGATCACAATGACATGCGCCATGGAGCGGTGGTAGATACAGAAAAGCTCGTTATAGCGGTTCATCTGTTCCTCAGTTCCTGCCAGCACCAGCACCGTGGTTTCGGTGATAATATCGTCCGGCGCAGGCACACGGAAGCCGCCGCGTTCCCAAATGCCAATGACAGTGAGGCCTACCTTTTCGCGAAGGCGGCTGTCACGGAGGGACTTCCCGACGAGCGGCGTACCTGCCGCGGTTGCCTCGGCAACTCGAATATTATCGATTTCTCCGATGATGTGCGCCTGCGCATCCCCTGCGATGGTTCGGCGTGCCAGCGATGCGCCGAGCAGCTCGCCCAGTTGGATCACATGGTCGCAGCCTGCGAGTTGTAGCACATCTACCGAGTCGGCGGAGTTTGCAGTTCCCACAATAGTGATATCGGGCGCGAGTCCTCTTGCTGTGAATGCGACGCTCGTATTTGCCACGTCCGTGGATGTGGCCACCAACATCGCTGCACGCTCCAATCCCAGGTTTTCGAATGCCGAGGGGTCGTCGATGTTTGCCATCACGACGCTCACATTTTCATCATAAAACCGCAGCGCATCCTCCAGAGTTTTGACCACGAGGACATACGGTACGTTATATTTTTTCAGCCGCTCAATGAATGCCTCGGAGACGGGATCGAAGTTGGATAATATTACATGTCCCGTCATCCGATCCGACACTTTCCGGGGAGCCCGAGATTCCTCTTGCGCTCGAATCCACGGGGAATAGAAGAACTCAATAAATGTGAATGGCAATAAGACGAGGAGAAAAATCATGCCTGTCATCAACACAAGCACGGAGAATAACTTCCCGGTGTCGGAGACAAACGTGATGTCTCCAAACCCCAGCGTGGACATGGTTGTCATGGTCCAATAAAAGCCCGTCACCCACGAAAACATCTGCCCTTCCCGCGCCATGATCACGTGGAACGCCACGCTGAAAACCAGAATGATGACCAGCAGCAGACCGACGAACTGGAGCAGCAACTTCACATTCCGCCGACTCGATGCCGGCTTCACAAAATGCATCAGCTGCGATGTCAGGTACTTCATACAGGCATGTGGCTGAGGGCTATCGGGCCAACTCTAATTTCTGTCACCGCTTATCCGGAAACCTTGGTCCCGACTTTGAGCCGGAGTGCATTGAGCCGGATGAAACCCGTCGCGTCGGATTGATTGTATGCCTGAGTCGGGTCCGCTTCCATGGTCGCGATGTGCGGATTATACAGACTGACCGTGCTGCGTACGCCGGCAGCGATGACATTTCCTTTAAACAACCGCATCCGAACATCTCCGGTGACGTTTTTCTGAGACTCGGTGACCAGTGCCTGCAACGCCTCCCGCTCCGGGGCAAACCAAAATCCATTATAAACGAGCGTCGCGTATTTTGGGATGAGCGAGTCCCGGAGGTGCATCACCTCCCGATCCATCGTGAGCGACTCCATGCGCCGGTGCGCATGATACAGGATGGTGCCGCCCGGTGTCTCGTAAACGCCCCGGCTTTTCATCCCGACGAAGCGGTTTTCAACCATGTCCACGCGGCCCACACCGTGTTTGCCACCAAGGACGTTGAGCTTCTTCATGACCGCCAGCGGAGACAACGCCTCCCCATTGATTGCCACGCAGTTCCCTTTTTCGAAGGTGAGCTCCAGGATCTCGGATTCGTCGGGTGCGTCCTCGGGCGCGACGCTCAGTTTGAACATCTCTTTGTTCGAGGCATCGCTGGCATCAAACCATGGGTCTTCAAGAATGCCGCTCTCGTAGCTGATGTGGAGCAGATTGCGATCCATCGAATACGGCTTTTTCGCGGACGCCTCAATCTGGATGCCCTTGTCGGCGCAATAAGCAATCATCTCGGACCGACCGGGGAATTGCTCGCGAAACCGCTCCTCGCGCCACGGTGCGATGACGTCTAGATCCGGGGCGAGTGCCGCTGCGGTCAATTCAAACCGGACTTGGTCGTTGCCCTTTCCGGTGGCGCCGTGAGCAATCGCGTCCGCGCTCTCGGAGCGTGCGATATCCACCATCCGCTTGGCAATCAGGGGCCGCGCTATGCTGGTTCCAAGAAAGTATTGACCTTCGTAGATGGCTCCCGCTTGGAGCATCGGGAAGATGAAGTCGCGCGCGAATTCGTCCTGCAGATCATCGACAAAACATTTCGATGCCCCGGTTTTCAGCGCCTTTTCTTCGAGCCCGTCCAACTCCTCTTCCTGCCCGATATCGGCACAGAATGCGATGACTTCGGCCGAGTAGGTCTCTTTCAGCCAGTTCAATATCACGGACGTATCCAGCCCGCCGGAGTAAGCAACAACGATCTTCATTGGCGGGAAACTAGCAACGAACTGGAAAAAACGCACGTAACAATCCGTCCCAATTGTAAGGTAAAGTTTCCATGCTTCGCGAGATTTTTGACAGAAACTGGAACCCGTGGGGCAAGTGGCCTGCAATACCTATCAGGAGGACTACCTGGACTCATCTCGTAGAAGCGCGTCGGGCGCGCGCCGCCTCCTAGGAACAGCTTCAATCGCCGCCGGACACGCGTGTCCACGTGAGTGTCCTGCCCATGAGTCCGGTAGAGACGTTAATGATCAGTTCACCTGCCGTGGCCTGGATCGTAGCATCGACCGTTTTGTCTCGTCTGGGCAAGAACATCTTGCCCGTCCAGACTCCGTTGGCTTCAGCGAATCCCAGCAAGATATCAGAGCCGACTTTGGCTTCTGAATTATCCGAGGATACAATTTTTCCAAACCAGGCACCGTCTTTTTGGAAGGTCTTGATGTAGGTATTGTCCTCACCGGTGTTCCACACTCCGCTCAAGGGTTCTGCGGCCAGAAGGGAGGGAATAAGGGCGATTAGCGCCAGGATCGAAGGGATTATTCTCAAATGAATTGGTGTCCGGTGGACTGCCTGCATATGGCTTGGGATAATAGCTGAACTAGTGCGGGAAGGCGATGGCAAAATGGTTTTACTCGGGCGGTAGCCGCAACGGTGCTTCACAGAAGCTCCCGATCTCCAGTTTCCTTTCCGTAGTTGGATGCACTATGAGACTCCGTATAAGAGGCAGGCGCCGCGGAAGGTCCAAGCGAGGGTGCGCCACCAGTTGGTGGCGACGAGGCGTCGGTGGGCGTCGGGGTTGAACCCGGTGGCGAGGCGGTTATGGAGCGGGACTTGGACCAACCCGGTCGATAACCAGTTGAAGAGGAGCGGTGGCAGGCTCACCAGCAGCCATGGTTCGCGCGCACCGCCGACAACGAGGAGAATGGCAGTGGCGAGCTCCGCAAGCATCAGCGGGCCGACGATCCACGTGATGGTCCGAGTGTGACAGGCGTGGTAGGCGCGGAAGCGGTCGGAGCCAACGGTCGCAAAAAGCGGGTAGTGAACGAGCTGCACCGTCCAGATGAGACCAACGAGCGCCCATGTGGAGGCGCAATGCACAGCGAGAAGTGTGCTCATACGACAGCTCGTGCCCACAGGGTGTGGGAATGGGACTTCATTGCTTTCGGGGCATTGAGTATTTGCAATTCATCCGGTGGCCTACATCCGCGCGCAGTGTGGCAGTGGGCCAGGCCAAACGCATCAAAATATGGAACAGATAAGAGCTCACCCAAAAGGAGCGAAGCACGGGAAAAGCGGACTTCGCGTGAAATTCCTTGGCTCTTAGCCAGAGGCGGCGACCAGGAAAGTCCGGCGTCGGCGTATCTGCCTTCACTCTGACCCTAACACAGCGAGCAGATCTGCGAGCCTCTGGGCGTGTTCTTCGTCGCTGAGTACTGACACGAGCGCATGGGCTGAGAGGTCTGGCAGTTCCACCCAGGATCGGCAGCCACCATACTTCTTTTCTTGCCTCAGACGCTTAGGAGGATCCAGTCGAAAGACACGCACGCAAGCGACATGGACGCCCTGCGGTTCGTCATAACAAAAGCGTTCCGTGACCACGGCGTCTTTCCAGACATGCCAAGGAGAGAGCTGCCGCACCACATCGAGGTTCGTTACCAAGCGGGACCATTCGACCGTGGCGGCGAAGCGAATCTCGAATTCCTCATCGAGTGCGATGGGCATCGGAGTTTCCGGGGGCAGGGTGGTTCGTTCCAACTGCTCATGGAACCATGTCGGAAATAGAAAAAACTCCCGGTTCTGAAACGCAAAGCCCTCACGCCCCTCGGCGATCCCGCCCTTACGGATGATGAGGCTCTGTCGGCCGCTGCCCAAGGCCTCGCAAACGAGAGCCCATTCTTTGAATGCTGCTGTCATGATTTGTTCCAATACGATAATTGAGACTTTACATGCCGGAAAGATGAAAAAGGATGTCGCCATGTTGCACCGATTCGATTTGCACATGCATTCCTACTACTCGGGCGACGGATCCAATCCTCCCGAAGCACTCGTTGCTGCGGCAAAAGCGCGCGGCCTTAGTGGCATGGCGATCACAGACCATAACTCCTGCCGCGCGGTCGAGCATTGCCTGGCAGCCGGTCTGATGCGCTCCGACGGCCAGGCTGTCGACGGTTTTCTGATCATTCCCGGCGTGGAAGTTTCAACTGCCGACGGACACCTGCTGTGTATCGGGACCACATTGCCGAAAATGATTGGTGTCCCCGCGCTCGAGGTGGAACGGGAGATCCTCGCGCGAGGAGGGATCGCCATCCCGGCGCATCCTTACGACCGTTGGCGCGCTGGCATCCGCGAGGACATCCTCGATCAGATGCAGACAAATATTATCGAGGGATTCAACTCCGCCGTGACATCGCGTGACTACAATGTTCAAGCGAAGCATTACGCAGCGCGCAGGGGAAAAGTAACGACAGCCGGCAGCGATGCGCATCATGCGTCCGCGGTGGGATTTGCCTCCATTGCTCTGGAGATGGAGGAACTGAGCGTGGCCGAACTCCTCCGCGTCTTGCCACAGGGCGGGATTTGTGAAGAGAACTACCTCACCCGGAGGGAGGGTATAAAGAAGCATTTAGGCAATTGGTTCCGCCTTTTCAATCCCACGCCGAAACCTGCGGTAACCGAAGAACAAATGGAGTAGCGTTGCGCGCACGGGATTCTTACGGTATCCATACTACTCTATGAAATTTCGGACTTTCCGCGAATCAGATGTTAGCGTAAGCGAAGTGGGCTTTGGCCTATGGACCCTTTCCACCGGGTGGTGGGGAACTTACACGGATGACGAGGCTGTTGCTTTGATGCGCCAGGCGAAGGAACTTGGGATTAACTTGTACGATGCGGCAGACACCTATGGAAATGGCCGCAGTGAAGAACTCATCGCGAAGGCATTTGGCGACTGCAGGGATGAAATCGTGATCTCGACGAAAGTCGGATATGATTTCGTAAACTTTGGCGATGGCCGGCGGGGTCAGCGCGAAATCCCACAAAACTTTTCGCCAGAGGCCATCCGTGCTGCGACCGACGCTGCACTCCAACGTTTGAAGACCGATTGCATTGATATCCTACACCTCCACAACATCCGGATGGAGCAAACCGAGGATCCTGCGGTGTGGGCGACGCTGGAAGACCTGAAATCCGAAGGGAAAATCAAAGTCGGGGGTGTCGCGCTGGGACCAGCTATCGGTTGGCTCGGAGAGGGCGTGCAGGCAATCCGTCAATACAATCCTGGAGTGATGCAGCATATTTACAACCTGCTTGAACCGTATCCGGGCGCGGCAATTCAAAGTGCGGCCCGCGAATGCGAGAGCGACACGATGTTCCTAATCCGCGTTCCTCATTCATCCGGGATGCTGGAAGGAAACTACACCGAGGACACCGTGTTCCCACCGAATGACCACCGCAATCACCGTCCGCGCTCATGGCTGATCAACGGCGTGCAGAAGATCGAGCAGCTCCGGTTTTTGGAGCGCAATGGTGAGCGGACTTTGGGACAGGCAGCATTGCTGTGGCTTCTGCGCGATGATCGCGTAGCATCCACCCTGCCAAATATTTACAACCAAGAGCAACTCGCTGAGTTTTGTGCGGCCCCGGAGAAGGCGCCGCTAAGCGACTCGGAAATGGCGGAAATTGTAAAGCTCGTGGAAAACAATTTTGGCCAGCCACGGGAGGAAGGGAAGTTCAAGGGAACCATGGAGCTGCCTACCAGTGCGGAGGCATCTACTTGAGACGTTTAGCGCGATTTGTTTTAGGCAGACCGAAGCCGATAATCGGTCCGGACGCGCCCTGCTCAGGGCCTGTCCGTGTCGTGCTTTTTGATTTCGACGGCACGCTGGCAAATACCCTTGCCGACGGACTTGAGATCCTGAACGAACTCTCCGGAGAGTTCGGGTTCAGGCGATTGGAGGGGGACGAAATCGAGCAGGCGAGAGATATGACGACGCGTCAAGTGATGCGATTTTTGGATGTCCCCAGCCGTAAACTCCCGACGATCGCGCATCGGGGGATTAAGCGCCTTCGCTCTCGGATAGACCGAATTCAGCCATTTTCGGAGGTGCCGGATATGCTTAAAAAGCTGACTGCCATGGGACTTCGACTGGGTATTGTGACCTCTAACTCGGAGGAAAATGTAAGCATTTTTTTGCGCAATCACGGGATCGACGGGTTTCAATTCATACGCAGTTCCTCCCGACTGCTCGGAAAGGCACGCATCATTCGCCAGGCGATGAAGGAATTCAATTTTGCCGCGGGCGAAGCCATTTTTGTGGGCGATGAAACTCGTGATATCGAAGCCTGTCGCCGGGCCGGGATGCGGTGTGTCGCCGTGACGTGGGGCTACAACTCACAGAAAGCCTTGGCTGGACAGGCACCGTATCGAGTCGTGCACACCCCGGCGGAGATCCCTCCATTAGTTATCGCTGCCGGGATCGCTTAGCACCTCCGGCCGTGCACTGTCGGCACTTCAGTATGCAGGGATGTCGCCTAGACTCCTGGTGCGAGCGGGAGTTGGAGTCGGCTTGCCCTTCTGGAGTGGTGGGGATTTTGCGGCGGGCTTGGAATTTTTCCCGGATCCTTTCGTAAATCCCCAGGCACCTGCTCCGGCAGCCTTGGCTTTCGCCTCGATACCTTCAAGTTTCTTCCAGACGGAATGGGACGATTGATTGCCGGGAAGATCTGGACTGAATCCGAAAACCCGGGCAAACCCGGCTCCGACGAGAGCTTCCGCAAGGTCTTCACCATCGGCGGTGCGGACCACCGCGAAATACCTGGGCATTTGGCTTGCACCTTTGGCATCGTCCCAGCGCGTCATCACTCTGAATGGGCGGGATAGTTTTGCGTGGGTGAATGCAGACGCCTCATCGGCGAGGAGGTGAAGGTCTCGCTTGTAAATATTCCAATAGCGGGCCTGATCACTGGTGCGTTCCACGAGCTCCCGGTGCGCAGTAGTCTCGGGGGTGTCCACGTAGCAGAGCCGAAACAAATATTGTTTGCCGCCTTGGGTGACGTGAAAACTATCGCCGTCGTTAAACTTATTGTCCTCCAAACGACAACCGGCAAGGGTGATCCATTTGGCGACGGGAGTCATCTGTCTCGTGGCAGGATCAGCGGCAGAAGTAGCTGGGAAATGCGCAAGCGCAAAAGCCAAGACTGCGGTGGCTGTGGGCCAAGACGTCATGCTGCCAAGTCGGACTCGTCCATCCACTCGCAGTAGTCCGAACGGAGCGCTTTAGAGATGGTAGTTAACTTCAACTGGATCCGGTCTAAATACTCATGCAATCCAATGGCAAATACCGAATCGATGGTTTCGTAGGTGATGCTCGACCGCAACAGACCAGAGAGGCGGTCAGTTTCGTTGTGATATCCAGCAATTTTGCTGCCAGAAATCCGATGGAGGGCGCGATCCAGATGGTCCACGCTGAAACGGATACTGCGCGGAAACGAGGGATGCAACGAGAGAAATTGAGCGACTTTGTAGGCACTCACGTCGCCGACATGGATCTTAAGATAGGCTTCGAATGCACTGCATGACCGCAGCACAGCCATCCACTGGGTGATGTCCACATTACCGCCCACACGTTCGCCCGAGGGGAGAAGGATGTGGTATTTCACATCAAGCACCCGGGAGGTGCTGTCTGCCCGCTCAAGAAATTTGCCAACTTGAATAAAATCCCATCCTTCACCATGCGTCATGGTGGCATCGGTGATGCCTTGGAAAAGATGGGAGCCGTCGATAACACTGATATAAAAGTCGTGAGGCGTATTTTTGTAATCCGCGCGGCCTTGGGGACTGCGGAGATAAAGATAAAGTTTATTGAGCTGTTCCCACATCTCACTGGAAATTTGCTCGCGCACGGTGCGCGCGCTTTCCCGCGCATTGGCAATGCAGGATACGACAGAATTGGGATTCTTTTTTTCGAACGTGACGTATTCCATCACAGTGTCAGCGTCTACTGTTGCATGGAGTTTAGAAAACAGCTCCTGATCTTCCAGCGTAGCAAGAATGGGCATCCAATGCCGCTGGACCGAAGTGGCATCAGAATCCTCAAGATCCAGCATGAGCTCCATATTGACGTTCATCAGACGGGCATTTGTCTCGGCCCGCTCGATATAACGGCTCATCCAGTAGCAAGAATCTGCAACGCGACTTAACATGATCGATCTCCCTTGTTTTGGTAATTACTATTCATCGAGGACCCAAGTGTCTTTACTGCCGCCGCCCTGCGACGAGTTGACCACGAGCGATCCCTTTCGCATGGCTACCCGGGTCAGACCTCCTGGAATCGTCGTCACTTTTTCTCCACAAAGCACGTACGGACGCAGGTCAATGTGACGCCCTTCTGGAACCCCATCGCAGTACGACGGAGAGCGGGACAGCTGGATCACCGGCTGCGCAATGTACCCACGCGGGTCGTGAATAATGGCCTGACGGAATTTTTCGATCTCCTTGCGGGTGGCGTGCGGGCCAATGAGCATCCCGTAACCGCCGCTCTCGTTGGCGGCTTTAACGACGAGGTTTTCAATATTATCGAGGATGTATTTCCGGTCCGATTCCTCGGTGGAAAGAAATGTCTGCACGTTTGGAAGAATGGCCTCTTCGCCGAGATAAAACTTAATCATCTGCGGGACATAATGGTAGGTGGCTTTGTCGTCCGCGACACCGGTGCCGATTGTGTTAGCGAGGCTCACATTACCCGCCCGATACGCTTCGACCAGTCCCGGCACGCCGAGCACGGAGTCTTTGCGGAATACGGTCGGGTCCAGGAAATCGTCATCAATGCGCCGATAAATCACATCCACCCGCTTCAAGCCATGCGTGGTTTTCATGTAGACCCGGGAGTTTTGCACCACCAAGTCCGCCCCGACAACAATCTCGATTCCCATCTCGCGGGCGAGGAATGAATGCTCAAAATACGCAGAGTTAAAAATGCCCGGAGTGAGGACAACGATGGAAGGATCGGGGTTGCCGCCCGGGGCGATATGTCGAAGCACGGAAAGCAACTCCTGAGGGTATCTATCCACCGGACGAACCGAATACCGCGAGAACAATCGCGGGAAAACGCGTTTCATCGCCTGGCGATTTTCCAGCAGGTAAGAAACACCGGATGGGCAGCGACCGTTGTCCTCAAGAACCAGATATTGCCCGTCGTTATCGCGAATGAGATCCGTGCCGCAGACATGGATATAAATATTCCCCGGCACATCAAAGCCCATGAATTCGGGGCGAAAATGTTTGGCGCTGTGGATCAATTCTGCGGGAATGATCTTCTCCTTGATGATGCGCTGATCGTGATAGATGTCGTGGAGGAACATGTTCAGCGCGGTCAGACGTTGCGCCAACCCTCGCTCAATGTGGTCCCACTCTTTGGCAGGGACAATGCGTGGAATAAGATCAAATGGAAAGATCCGCTCGGTTCCTTCATCGCCACTGTATACGGTGAATGTGATGCCCTGACTGAGGGAGGCGCGCTCCGCAAGCGCGCACTTCCGCTCAAACTCGCCGGGTTCCATCGCTTCGAATCTATCTCTGAGCATCTGGTAGTGAGGCCTCACTGATCCATCGGCCTCAAACATTTCATCAAAGAATCCCTCAGTATTATAATCTGCAAACATAGCCCTGAACTTCTAGCGAAGATGCACCGAGCGTCCGGGGTTGAAAAGTCAAATGCGCTTTGAGGCCTGCATCTTTAGA
>JBDNGG010000481.1:0-11907 GCA_041689405.1 Terrimicrobiaceae bacterium
ATGCCCATCTCGGAACGGGCAACTACCATCCCTCCACCGCGAGGATCTACACCGACATCGGAATGTTCACCTGCAGGGAAAGTATCACGGAAGACTTGGCAGAGCTTTTTAATCTGATTACCGGCATCTCGAAGTTCGAAGAGATGAATGAGCTCGTCTGTGCGCCGTTTAATTTATACGAGCAATTTATCGCCCTGATTGAGCAGGAATCGCGGAACGCACTCGCGGGTAAACCGGCCGGCATCTATGCCAAAATCAACTCCTTGATCGATGAGGGGATAATTGAGGCGCTTTATCGAGCCTCCGCATCCGGGGTGCCGATCAGGCTTCTCGTCCGTGGGATGTGCGCGCTGCGACCAGGAATCAAAGGAGTGAGCGAAACCATCGAAGTGCGGAGTATCGTCGGTAGATTTCTAGAACACAGCCGCATCTTTCGATTCGAGAATACGGGAGATCCCATATACCTTCTGGGTAGTGCCGATTGGATGCACCGGAACTTGTTTCGTCGCGTCGAGACCGCTTTCCCCATATCATCCGAGGGTATGCGCAGCCATGTGGAGGAAATTCTTACTTGGTTCTGGAAGGACAACGTCAAGGCCCGCATTATGCAGCCGCATGGGACGTATCAACCAGTATTGCGCCGTCATGACGAAGCACCATTTGACGCTCAGGCAGCATTCTTAGAGGATGCCCAGAGGCGCCGGAAATCCCGCCTCCTCATCGCGTAGCGACTACGTAAACGGGCTCCCCCTCGCTGCGGGCGATTATCGTAGCCCCTACGGTATCACTGAACACATTGACGGCCGTCCGGCACATGTCCAGCAGACGGTCAGTCACCCACACAATTCCAATCGCTTCAATCGGTAAGCCCACCGCACCGAGGATCACCGTGATCGCGACAAGACTGGCCGCCGGAATCCCGGCAACCCCAATGGAAGTTAACAGCGACAGGAGGACGACATGGATCTGCATGGCAAGGGTGATTTCAAACCCCTGAACGACGCCGTAAATCTGAGCAATAAAGAGCACTACCACGCACTCGTACAAGGCCGTTCCATCCATGTTCACCGTCGCCCCGAGGGGCAGTGTGAAGCTGGAAATCCGCGGCGATACGCCACTGACTTTCTCCACGGTCTCCATGGTCACAGGCAACGTCGAAGCCGAACTTGCAGTAGAAAATGCCGTAAGCAACACCGGCGCCATCGCGCGATAATGTTGCCACGGAGAGAATCCTCCAAGAGTTCGCATGACTAGCGCCAGTGCGACGAATGTATGCAGAGCCAATGCGATTAAAACCGTAAGAAAGAACCACAGCAATGGCTGGAAAAGTGAAAACCCGGTTCGCGCCAGAATAGGCGCTACAAGTCCAAAGACACCGATGGGAGCAAATCGAATAACCAGTTCGGTAATCCCCATAATAACCTGATTTGCGCCGTTCCAAAAGGCAGCCTGTGGATCTCTCAATGCCGGGCTCAATCGACCCACAAAAAATCCGTAGAGCAGAACAAACGTGATCAAGCCCAATAACTGCGTATTGTCCGAAGCGGTCTCGAAAATATTTGTCGGAATCATTCTGAGGAGGATGCCAACAAGGTCACCAGTTCCTCTACCCTCCACTTTGTCGGCAAATGCCTCCGAACTCTGGGCCTGCCCAAGAATCTGTGATGCAACCTCCGGCGAGACATTTCCGGGTTGCATGACATTAACCACAAGGAGCCCGATGATAATCGCGAGCAATCCCGAGAGGGTATAGTATGCCAGTGTCTTGATGCCGAGGCGGGCGAAATCGCGCTCTCCACCCATCTGCAGCATTCCCGCAATGATCGAAGTGGCGACCAATGGTACAACAACCATGCGCAGTGCGTTCATGAAGGCCGTGCCAATGAAGTCGCAAGCGCTTACCAAGGCGGTTGCGCCACCAGTATCTTGCCAGCCACCAACGCTGATCGTCAGCCCGCTAATCGATGCCAGAATAAGTGCGGTGAGAACTTGCCAGTGCAGGGGCCATCGAAAAGGATTCATCAGCGGAAGCAGAAGCAGAATTCAGGCCCATTGTTTCGGCTCATTTCAATTGGGATCGTTCACACGCTGTAATCGTATTGGCCATGAGCATCGCGATGGTCATCGGCCCCACTCCTCCCGGAACGGGAGTAATCGCGGCGCACTTCGGCGCGACGGAATCAAAATCCACATCTCCAACCAACCGATACCCCTTCACAGAACTCGGATCATCGACCCGATTGATCCCGACATCAATGACCACAGCTCCTTCGCGAATCATATCCGCTGTCACAAAACCAGGTTTTCCAATGGCAGCGATGACGATGTCCGCCTCGCGAGTTAGCGCCGCAATATCACGGGAGCGCGAATGTACCACTGTCACCGTGGCATCTCCACTAGCTCCCCGCGCCATGAGTAGGAGGGCCATGGGCTTACCGACGATCATACTGCGACCGAGCACTACCACACGGGCGCCAGACGTCTTGACTCCACTCTCGACTAGAAGTCGGATACATCCCAGTGGAGTGCATGGAACAAATCCGGTGGGATCATCCATCGCTAATTTTGCGACATTCACGGGATGAAACCCATCCACATCCTTGGCAGGATCGATCTCCCGCACGATCGCAGCTTCATTGATATGTGGCGGGGGAGGCGACTGGACGAGAATTCCGTGAATTGCTGGATCTGCGTTCAATTCACGCACAATCGCCAAAACTTCGTCTTCAGTCGTCGTTGAGGGCAGTTCGAGCTTTTTCGAAAATATTCCTAAATCGGCCGCGCGCTTGTCCTTCGCACGTACGTATGCGAGCGACGCGGGATGGTTCCCGATCAAAACCACAGCGAGGCCCGGAGTCAGCCCCTGTAGCTTTAAAGCACCCACGCGAGCGGCAGACTCGGCATGCACAGATTTCGCGATTTCAGTTCCGTTAATCAATTTCATTTCGAAGGATGGATTCGATGCGTTGGCGTTCGAGTTCAAATTTGTCGTCGTCTGGCGTCGGCGGGATGACCTCGATGGGGGCGATAGTAACGTCCACTCGGGAAAACGGAAGCGGTATGCGAAAACCATCCCAGGTTTTCAGCTCGATCGCGCAATGAAACTTGGCATGCACCGGAACAATCCGTGCACCCGTCTTTTGTGCAAGCAGGATCAGGCCCGGGCCTAGATGATATCGAGGGCCCTTGGGACCGTCCGGCGTGACCGCAAGATCTGCTCCGCTCTCAAGATGCTTTGCACATTCAAGTAAGGCACGGGATCCCCGCCTCGAACTAGATCCACGGATAGCACCCATTCCAAAGTTTGCCATCACATGCGCCAAAATCTCCCCGTCCTTACTGGGACTGGTCAACACGCTCACCCCCTTGCGTCCTGGAGGATAATTACGAAGGAACGCGAGGGTGATAGCCATTATTCGGTTGTGCCAAAACGTAATAACCATCGGAAACTCCGCAGGCTTCGTGAGGACACCCGCGTCATCTCGTAATCGCAATCGCACAGTAAGAAAGACCAGTCGAGTGAGAAATGTCGCGATGGCTGCTAGCATTCTTTGTTTATCAAACATCATGCCAACATCTGCCTGAGAATATCCTGCAAAACGGGACGGGCGATCTCCGCTAAGCAAGGGTTTGCAAAAGCCACCCAAGCCACGGCGGACGTCGTATCCAGCGGCGCATCCGGAAATCCGCCAAACGGCGCTTCGTACACAACACCAGCCTCCTCAAGTAGCAGCCAAGCGGCAGCATCGTAAGGGTGACAAACCAGCGAAGACTCCAGATCTAAACACCGGAATACCAGCGGACGAATATCACCAATCATCCGGTCATGCCCGGCCAGCAATTCATAAAATTGGCCTCCAGTGCAAATGTATTGGTCATCAAAGATGGTGGGAGAATTGTGTTCTCCAAGCCCAATTATACGGTCCCACAGCAATTCCTCGACCTGAGCCGTCAGCGCACGTCCCTCAGGAAAGTATTTCGCCAGCGATGAGAACCCATGCTCGAAACACCGCGCCTGCGAGGCCCTCAATACTAAGGGAGTCCGCGTGCCATCGAGCACATTCACAGCCTCGCTGGTCAGCCCGCTACCGCGCACAGCACTCACCTGATCGGCTCTCCATTGCTTGGTAGTTGGAAGTTCCGTCATGCACGCGACACGAATATCCGCCAATCCAGTAGTGGGACCCAATTGCGGAGCAAGTCCAGCAAGAGACCACGCCGGTCGCTTGTCGTACATCAAGCCTCGGGTGCCATCGATAGGATCCAAAATACACTTCCATTTGGTATCGAGCGGATCGGTGTCTTTCGGAAAACAAAGCGATTCGTCGTCTTCGATCCCCTCCATCACCAACTCCACCGGCTCATTTTCCGGCCAATGTTGTTCGAACCAGCTCGAAATAGCCTCTTCGCTCAACTTGTCGACTGCATAAATGGTATCCGCAGCACTTTCGTGGGCTACGCTTGCCATGTCGTCTAACCCGTCACGACCCGATATCACCGCAGCTCGAACATGATCACCAAGATCGCACAGCAATCGGCGGAAAATATTTAACTCATCGGACATCTCCCGAAAGGTAACAAACACCCGTCAACTGACGAGCCGAGAATCGTGTTTTCTGAGGTTGACTAAAAAATGGACTGTTCCTCTACAAATGCGCCGGGATGACTTTACGGAGTTTAATCATTCCACGTCGGATCCGAGCTTTGATGGTGCCTAAAGGCTCCCGGAGACGTTCGGCTATCTCATTTTGAGTGAGCCCCTGAAAATAAGCCATCTCAATTACTTCCCTTTGGTCCGGCCCAAGTTTTTGCACTGCGTTGCGTATCAAGCTACCTACCTCAGCAGAATCTACGTCATCGACGGGTTGGCGATCATGGACAGAGCTGGCAGTCTCGGCCTCCTTGCCCGCTTCCTCCTGTAGGCGGAACCTTCGCTGGAGCGACCGAAGGCGATCAATGGCCTTATTGCGCGTCATCGTTACCGCCCAGGTCAAGGGCTTCCCCCGCGCTGGATCATACATCCCCGCCTTGTTCCAGATCATTACAAAAACATCCTGAGTGACATCTTCTGCGTCAGTTGGATCGTTCAACACCCGCAACGCCGCTGAAAACAACACCCCACAATACCTTTCATAAAAAAGCTCAAAACTGTGGCGATCTCCATCTCCGATACGGCGGATTAACTCCGCTTCTTCTATGCGACTGGGATCTTCAGCAACAACCGTCTTCATCCATTAATTAACCTCATTAACAATTAACCGATTTAGATCAAATTGCCAATCATTTAATCCTAAAAAGAAAATCAAAATATAGCACAGGGCTTGTAAACGACGTATACCGAGCGATATGGATCCGCTGAGCAAGGTCGTTGCGATTCACGCTACTGGTGAAGGCCAAATCGAGGATTAAACACACGGGAAGTCTGTGGCCAGTGCACACGTCTAGAGGTCGCTTTTATGCAGACTGGACCACGGAAGCCCTGGTAGCGCGAGAGAGGCAGTTGATCTTTTTTTCCAGCTTCTGCAGGCGGGAGGATGCTCAAAAGGGTTTCGGCGCAAGTGTCTGTGCACTGACCTATACGGGTAATCGAAGGAGCGGGGTGCCGAAGCTGATAGGGACGACATTGTTGAGCGTTCCCAGCGCGTATTGGATATACGCCCACATGAACGCGGTGACGCGTGATGGAATCAATCTCGGTTTGCTGGGGACCGATGCCACAGTGCGTTTGGCCATGGGACGCATGACCGAAGAGCAGGGGGGGAGAAGTGCTCACTAAAAAAATTTATTCCGCAGCCCGCGGAGTATCCGGTCTTTGGAAAACCTTGGTGCATCTGCCGCGCGGCCAATAGCAGAAGTAAACGAGAGGAGATTGCGGCTACGGTAATGAGGCGGTGATACGGGAATTTGAACACTGAGGATTGCCATATCTTTTCAAATTGCGGCACACGAACAAATTGAAGGCATTAGTGAAAACAATGATGGGGCGGGAGGAACCGGCCCATACTCCGATTGCCATAGAGGGCAAAGTTCAGCGGGGCAAGGATCGTGCGGAGCACCTTTCCAATGCCCGCGGGGACGGATGAGATTGGCAGGCCACACGATGGAGCGGGAAGATTGCCGTTCGGGTGAGTTCGCTCGAGCCGATGGTTTTTCACACGCAAGCCATATCCAAACAATACCGGGACCGAGCGGAGGCAGAAAACAAATTTGACTAACTTAAAAACCAGTGGGACTGGGGAGGGTTCACCTCACGCAAACTGCCATCGAGTCGGCTCAGGGCCCACTTGGCATCGCTGTTTCACATTTGGCGGAACGTCTACGTTCGCGGTTCTTCGCTATTTTCGGTAGGTGAGCATTTTTAGTCAAAACCCAGAGGGTCCATTAGGAAATTAGCCGGTGGTGCCAACCCTGAGCTTTCTACACAACTTTTTGGGAATAATACTGAAGGACTATTAACGCAAAGGGAGGGGGAAACAACAGGCCGTTTGAGAACTCGCTGCCCGACTCGGTGGGAGGACAACGAGCACGCCGGGCATGAGCGGGAATTTACGCTCTTTGCCGCCGGGTTGACTTCCGACGAGGCAACCCCTTTTTCTTTCTACCAAGAAAAGTATCATGAAGGGGGAAAAGGCTGATTACGAGTTTTTCTGAATCTTCATGCTCTTCATGGTTTTAATTCTTTTCTCCTCGGTCCAGGTGTCCGCGTCCGCGCGGATAGCCGAAGAATACGCGCCCGTCACCGCCAGTAGGCGGCAACTACCAAAACTCGTGGCGGGGCATATTCTCTGCCTATGCAAACCAGCAACGGCCTCGGCACAGATGAGATGCGGTTCAACCATTATAAAATGCGGCATAAGGGTTGGTCTGTAGAAAGCTCAGGGTTGGCACCACCAGCTAATTTCGGCAAGCCCTCCGGGCTAATGGAGTCGCAACCCCGCTGGAAATAGCGAAGAACCACGTTCGCTTTTACGACGAGGAGCATCACCGGGAAGCCATCCGCAGCTGCCCGATGCTCATGCGGGGAGTGGGACGGCAGGTGCAAAGCGGAGAAAAACGAACCGTGAGGGCCAGTGTTATGCATGACAACGAGACCTCTTTCAGCCGGGCAGTCACGCCCATGAGCGGGGAGTTAAATCACATCGCAGTCATCACAGAGCAAAGGGAACCCACTCAGCGGTGGACACTGGTTTTAACACGCTTGTTCCGTCGATGGCTGGGTGCGAAATGGCTTCTGAGCCTACCACCCAAAGATGCGCTGGTGCCCAGCAGGTGAAAATCCGGGGCAAAGCACAGAAATTTTATCGGCAGCATTTCTGAAATCCTCAGCGGCGAATCCTCGTGTCCATTTTCCTATTTAGGTTTATGACAGAAATTCGTTGACCGATGACTTCTCAGAAGAGCCGGGTGCCTATCTCCCATGCTTGCGATGGGATACATAGTGAAACGTAAAAGGCCCGACCTGTGGTTTCCCACAGATCGGGCATATTACTGGCAACGACCTACTCTCGCACAACCTAGAGATGCACTACCATCGGCGCTACAGCGTTTCACTTCCGTGTTCGGGATGGGAACGGGTGGTTCCACCGTGCAAGGATCACCAGACTTCAAGGATTTGAATTTACAAATCCTTGCGTGTCTGACGACACAGTGATTCAGGTTCACTGACAACCGCATATTAGGTGTAGAACTGCCAACTTCACATTTGCTAAGAAATGCTCAGAATAAAAAGCCGAACGAGTATTAGTATCACTAAGCTGAACACATTACTGTGCTTACACCTGTAACCTATCAACGTGGTAGTCTTCCACGACTCTTCAGGGAGAGCTCATCTTGGGATAGGCTTGGCGCTTAGATGCTTTCAGCGCTTATCCTTTCCAAACATAGCTGCCCAGCAATGCTCCTGACGGAACAACTGGAACACCAGAGGTTTGTCAATCCCGGTCCTCTCGTACTAAGGATTGAACCCCTCAACTCTCCTGCGCCCACAGTGGATAAGGACCGAACTGTCTCGCGACGTTCTGAACCCAGCTCGCGTACCACTTTAACCGGCGAACAGCCGGACCCTTGGGACCTTCTCCAGCCCCAGGATGTGATGAGCCGACATCGAGGTGCCAAACCCTGCCGTCGATATGAGCTCTTGGGCAGGATCAGCCTGTTATCCCTAGCGTACCTTTTGTCCGTTGAGCGATGGCAATTCCACATTCAACCACCGGATCACTTGGACCTACTTTCGTACCTGCTCGACCTGTATGTCTCGCAGTCAAGCTGGCTTATATCCATATACTCGACACCTGATTACCAACCAGGTTGAGCCAACCTTCGTACTCCTCCGTTACTCTTTGGGAGGAGACCGCCCCAGTCAAACTGACCGGCTGCCAGTGTTTCCCAGCCAGCTAATGGCATGGGGTTAGATGTTCCAATTTCACAGGGTGGTGTTTCATTGTCGGCTCATTATCCCCCGAAAGAGATAAATCAAAGCCTCCCACTTACGCTAAGCAATAAAATCGAAACAACAGTGACAGCGTACAGTAAAGGTGCATAGGGTCTTTCCGTCCTACTGCGGGCAGGCGGCATCTTCACCGCCAATACAACTTCGCTGAGCTCCTCGTTGAGACAGCGGTCAACTCGTTACACGATTCGTGCAGGTCGGAACTTACCCGACAAGGAATTTCGCTACCTTAGGGCCGGTATAGTTACGGCCGACATTCACGGGGACTTGAGTTCAAAGCTTCGCCTTGCGGCTAACATCTTGCCTTAATCTTTCCGCATTGGTCACGTGTCACACCCTATACGTCGTCTTACGACTTAGCAGAGTGCTGTGTTTTTGTTAAACAGTCGGTTGACCCATTTCACTGAGACCCTCTTGCGAGGGCACCCCTTCTTCCGAAGTTACGGGGCTAGATTGCCGAGTTCCTTAACGAGGTTTCACTCACGCGCCTTGGCACACTTATGCCCACCCACCTGTGTCGGTTTACGGTACGGGCTCCTTAGTATACACCAGATCTTTTCTTGGCAGTCGTTTTAAAGAATCCGCTTAGGCCGAAGCCTCCACGTCCCCTTGCGGGACAAGGACATTCATCACCTTGCTCTTTTCCACGCCTGCGTCCATCTGGGTTAAATGTCGGAGGTGCAGGAATATTAAACCTGCTTTCCATCGTCTACGCCCATCGGCCTCGACTTAGGTCCCGACTAACCCTGGGAGGACGAACCTTCCCCAGGAAACCTTGGGTTTACGGCGGACGGGGATTAAACCCGTCTTATCGCTACTCATGTCTGCATCCTCACTTCCCAGCACTCCACAGTTGGTTACCCTCCTGCTTCAATGCCCTGGGAACGCTCCCCTACCACGCACAATAAATTGCGCATCCAGAGCTTCGGTATAACGTTTATCGCCAATCATTTTCGGCGCAGAATCACTCGATGAGTCAGCTATTACGCACTGTTTAAATGATGGCTGCCTCTAAGCCAACATCCTCATTGTCTAAGTAACTCCACCTCCTTTCCACTTAACGTTATTTTGGCACCTTAGCTGCTGATCTGGGTTGTTTCCCTCTCGACCGTGCAGCTTATCCCACACGGACTGCCTCCCAAGTTACACCCAACGGCATTCGGAGTTTGATTGAATTCGGTACCCGGGTATGGGCCCTAATTCATCCAGTGCTCTACCTCCGTTGGTCAGCACTTGAGGCTCTACCTAAATAGATTTCGGGGAGAACCAGCTATCACCGGGCTTGATTAGTCTTTCGCTCCTACCTACAGCTCATCCGAGAATTTTTCAACATTCACCGGTTCGGTCCTTCACGTTGTGTTACCAACGCTTCAACCTGGCCATAGGTAGATCGCCTCGGCTTCGGGTCTAGTGCCAGCAGCTGGGCGCCCATTTCGGACTCGCTTTCGCTTCGCCTCCGCACCAGAAGTGCTTAGACTTGCCACGGACACTAACTCGCAGACTCATTAAGCAAAAGGCACGCCATCACCCCTTGCGGGGCTCTGACACCTTGTAAGCACATGATTTCAGGTACTATTTCACTCCGCTCGCAGCGGTTCTTTTCACCTTTCCCTCGCGGTACTTGTTCACTATCGGTCGCCAACTAGTATTTAGCCTTACGCCGTGGTCGGCGTGGATTCATGCGAAGTTTCACGTGTGTCGCATTACTCAGGAATTCCCTAGACGTTGTCGAGTTTTCGGTTACGGGTCTGTCACCCTCTATGGAGCGTTTTTCCACACGCTTCACCTAACTGTTCAACTATCACGACGGGCTCCTACAACCCCGAGGGACAAGTCCCCCGGTTTGGGCTTTTCCGCTTTCGCTCGCCACTACTTACGGAATCAATTTCTTTTTATATTCCTCCGGTTACTGAGATGTTTCACTTCACCGGGTATCGCTCTGCCATCCCTATGTATTCAGGATGGAGTCATCTAGGATTAACCAGATGGGGTTACCCCATTCAGAGATCTCCGGATCATAGCGTATTGGCCGCTCCCCGAAGCTTATCGCAGCTTATCGCGTCTTTCATCGCCTGTTGGCACCAAGGCATTCATCATGTGCTCTTAGTAGCTTATTCTATTCTGAGATTTTTAAAATCTCAATTGTATCTTTCTGACAGGCTGCATTGCGATCAAAGATCGCGGCACACCTGACTCGCAAACTCAGCATTTTGAAGTTGCATTTTTCTACCCTAATATGCGGATGTCAAAGAACCTGTCTGCGGTCGTACCGCAGACCAGATTGGTCTGAAAGGTTTTAGTCCTATTCGGATCAATCGGGAAAATTCAAGACGCAAATAATTATGTGGTGGGCCTGACAGGACTCGAACCTGTGACCCTGCGCTTATCAAGCGCATGCTCTAACCAACTGAGCTACAGGCCCGTGTGAGTCCAGTTGCTAGCTGATAGTTGGGAGTTTCCTGTTGAGAGGAAATACCTCTCCCACCAACTTTCAAATAAACAAACTATCACCGCGGTCGCGGGGCGACCGTGGAGGCACGGGGGTTCGAACCCCGGACATCCAGCTTGCAAAGCTGGCGCTCTACCAACTGAGCTATACCCCCTTTTGATGGTTGCATACCGCTGCTGGGCGGCGAGTCCGGAGCCAAAGTAGCCCGGCCGAAGTGACAAGAAGTGTGATTCGTGAAAACTGAATTGTGCGTTCCTCAAGATTTTGGCCCTTGGAGGTTTCCCTCTTTGGGACTTATCGCATGTCTGCTATCCGAAGATGACAGGGTTAGCGATCGACCTGCAGAAACCATCACGATACAAATTGTGAGAGGGTTTCAGCTGTCTCCTTAGAAAGGAGGTGATCCAGCCGCAGGTTCCCCTACGGCTACCTTGTTACGACTTCATCCCAGTTACCACTCATAGCGTAGGGCGCTGCCTCCTTGCGGTTAGCGCACGCACTTCGGCTACAAGCGACTTCCATGATGTGACGGGCGGTGTGTACAAGGCCCGGGAACGTATTCACGCCGTCGTAGCTGATACGGCATTACTAGCGATTCCGGCTTCATGTAGGCGAGTTGCAGCCTACAATCCGAACTGGGCCCAGTTTTGGAGATTTCCTCTACCTTGCGGATTCGGATCATTCTGTACTGGGCATTGTAGTACGTGTGCAGCCCTGGCCGTAAGGGCCATACTGACTTGACGTCGTCCCCACCTTCCTCCCAGTTGATCTGGGCAGTCTGAACAGAGTCCCCGGCATTATCCGCTGGCAACAGTTCACAGGGGTTGCGCTCGTTGCTGGACTTAACCAAACATCTCACGACACGAGCTGACGACGGCCATGCAGCACCTGTGCATTGTCCACCCGAAGTGACCCTTCCTTTTCGGGAAGGTACGACAAGCATGTCAAGCCTAGGTAAGGTTCTTCGCGTTGCATCGAATTAAGCCACATACTCCACCGCTTGTGCGGG
>JBDNGG010000482.1:0-2060 GCA_041689405.1 Terrimicrobiaceae bacterium
AAAGGAACCGAATCGGCCATATTCATAATAACGGTTCCCGACACCTTTTCCTCCGCCCACCGCGTTGGGCGTTGAGTTGCCGACATAGCGGCTGAGATTCGCATCACCTGCGGCGAAGCCAATGGGGTCTTCGCTGATGAAACGGCCCATTCTGGGGTCGAACCAGCGGGCTCAGTAGTAGATGAGTCCGGTGGCGGGGTCGGGTTCTCGGCCGGTGTAGCTGCGTTGTGGGGAGAATTCGTTACCGGTGCCTTCGAGTCCTGGCCGATCTCCGTCATTGACCGTCGCCGTTGTGGGATTATCTGTATTACTTGGTGACCCACGGTTGCGGCCGGTCTCCTGACCGAGCCACTAAGCTGACCGGCACGGTCTCCTGTTACCGCCTACCGCGGCAGCACTCATTTGAGACCTTCGGTCGAAGCGAGTGCGAGGTCAGGAGACCTGCGCACAACGTAGGCGTTGTATTCCAGATCATTGCGAACCGGCGCCTGAGTGCCGGCTGTGGCGGCAGCGTACCCCGCAACCTGAACGAAACGCCCCCGAGCTCGTCTCGGGGGTTCCTATCGACTTTGCACTACCTCATTCCAGCGCCATCGTAGTGCCGGCATCACGGTGACAGACAGAAGTCTCAGTTTGCAAAACCGAAAGCAGAAAAAGTGTCAGGAGCCGAATTCGCTCCAAATCAACGGAAACGTTGCTGACTCCTTTATGTGCACGCGATTTCGTCCTGAAAGCCTCAACGAAAAACATCCATTCGTCACTTCACGATTGAGGTGGGTCAGGAAGGTCTATCAATTCTTACATCAAAGAGACCCCTTTGATGCTTTCCGGCGAGTGCGCTCTAACCCTTGCTCGCGGCTTCCTGCCGAAGATTGCGACGACTTCCTATCGTCGCTGGTCGCTTCGCTCGGGTGCGCGGTCGTTGCGCGTGGTCGGCTCCCGCCGAAAGTTGCGATGGCTTCCTCCCATCGCCGCAGTCGCTTCGCGACCCGTGAGAACGCAAGCGATCATCAAGCGGCGATTTAGTTCCGACGGCTTTCCAGTGCGTCCTGATAAAGTCGTTTGGCCGGCGGTTTTAGCTCACGGCAAATACCACTTGATCAAGTCGTAGAACGATTCCCAATCCGCCTTGCCTTCACCAGATTCGACCGCGTCCAATTCATCCACGCTGACGTCGAAAAGCTTTCGGCTGGTTTTTGAGTAAAGAATGAAACCATCGCCTTCGCCAGATGTTAAACAGATGAAATCATCCGTCACCTCGAACGTATCGCGTCCAAATTCCGTTGTCTCCAAGATTTGTGGCGTCCGCGAACATAGATCAACCAATTCGGTTTCACGTTTGCTTACAACACCGGACAACTTGTACGCCAAGAAAAACTCTTTGAGTTGTTCGTGGTCCGAAACGCCAAGCTCGGCGAGCGATGCCAAGACTCTTTCAGCATCATTCTCACTACGATTGACTAGCCCAACTTGACGGCTCATTGCGTCAACGATTGACCGGGGAATCATGGTTAACCTCCTGCCGCAGTTGCTCGGTCGATCCAGTATTGATTCCGGTCGACATCGAAGGCCGGTCTATCCACAGGGAAGTCAGGATGCTGACTACGACCGTAAGGATGTAACGCTTGACCGCCCGCGTTTTGCCTTGCTCGGTGAGTTATATCCGAGGCCTCAAAAAGGGAGCCTCTCGCATCCTGTCGAGAGTGATGTAGATTCAACCTGCGGGCAATCCCATCTTTCAAAACGTAAGGTGCATTTCCGTTTGTCGCTCGCTGTAGATTCGTAAGGCCATCGACTTCAAGATTCCAGTCGATTTTCTGCTGGTACACCAGGTAGTTTTGCCCTCTGCCTCGTCCTGCAGGCGCTTCCCAATGCGTAGATGAAAAACGAGTCGAAGGATTCGCTACTCTGTTTGGGGCAACGCGGCCAGATCAATTAGTATTCAGAAGGCCCTTCGATATGTTCGCCTTCATTGCGCAATTCCGTCGCTGCTTTCTGTGCTCGTTCCCAATCTGGGAACTCGACCGTCAAGCAAACGGAATCGGGTAGATCAATCTCAC
>JBDNGG010000483.1:0-3600 GCA_041689405.1 Terrimicrobiaceae bacterium
GAGTGCTCAGTGTGGGCAGTCGCAAGAGAAAGTCGCAGTTGATAGCAGAGAGCGTCTGAGCTGCACGGACGGGAAGATTCGTCACGCCTGCATTCTGATAATGCGTCTTTTCGTTACTGGACGCTCCAGTCGAGGACGACGCCAACTTATCAGCGAACCAAGAAATCTTTCGAGGGTTGTCGAGGTTATCCCACGCGACGAAACGATTATCCGCCAAAAGGCGGCTATGCGCTCGTTCGGCATCTTGCCCGGTTGGATCTGACACGGAAAACTCTGGCCCGGCGAATAAGCGCCCGCTCTGGCGCAACATCGTTGTTTTCCCTGATTGCGGCGGGCCTTCGAGGGCGATTGGCGGAGCTTCGTAAGGTCTGCACATCGGAAGCGCGCAAAGATAGAATGCCCAGAAGAGTTGGTCATCGGGGGCTAATCCGCTCTCCTTTATTGAAAAGAGCTGGTCGGCAAAGATCGAGTCCGAAACGCTCGTCAGTTTCCAAGGCGGTAACGCTCGCCGGCATGGAATCAAAACGCCTTCCGTTCCCATTGGAACAACGGAAACGCCATCCTTTGAACACCTCACCAACTCGTGACCGGAGCTTATAAATATCCGTGAATCTGCACCACTTCCGCGTCTATCCCACCAAACCGACAACTCCGCTCTTTGGGCTGGAGTGCCTTCCGGGTCAAGCGCCGTTGTGAACACCATGTCCAGCGCGGCCTTCATCGTGTCTGAGCCTTTAGACTCACCACACCTCGCCGCTAATAGTGCTTTTGTCTCTTCTTCCTGCATGGCCCGGAGTTGCGGCCTGGACCTTTTGTCAAGCCAATAGCAACCCGCATCGGTAAGATTGTCCTGGTCGATAATCATGCTGCCATGCGCCCTCTGCCATTGGGCGAGTTTATCACCGACCTTACGGCCTCGCTCGGGTCCAGTCTTAGCCTCTGCCACTATTCGCCGCACATCACCCCGCAACTGCTCGCCCTTCGGGTCGGGGATGGGTGTGCCAGCGGCTCGGGCCTCCTTCTCGGCCGTCCCCACTTTTTCAAGTATGAGTGCCTTTGCTGCTGCCAACTTGCCCTTTGCGCTTTTTTTCGGAGGCTTCTTTGAATCGGCGGTCATCGCGTCAATTCTTTGAATCCGGAGGTTGACCGCCAAACTTCCACGTCGCCGTCTGATCGTGACACCACGGCCGCGGGGATGCCGCCACGCCTCATGTCAGCCATGACGTTTGCCACCATCCAGTGCTCACTCTCTGAATATGGGCCTGACAGAATTCGGAAAGATTGCTCTTCTGCAATCGTCGGTGAAATCAATTTTTGCGCGCTCATCGTGCGACTCCATCGTTGCCGTTTCCGGCCGTGTTGAGAATGCGATCCAGTTCGGTGCGAGGAATCATCCTGCATCCTAATCCTTCGATTACATTCAACCTCCCGGCGTATATGAGGCGATATGCCCATGTGGCCGATTTTCCTAAGAGCGCCGCAAATTCTTGCGGTGTATATGCGAGCCTATCCGCAAGCGGGACGGTCAATGGAATTCGTTTTTCAATGCGGTTTTTTTTCATCCCCTGAGAGATGATGGAAAACTGAAAAACGCTCTTCCCCAAAGATTCGGTGTCGATAATTGGGGAAAACTTAATCCCTCACAAGCCTGATGAATGCAGTAACAAACGCCTCTCGGATGCCATCCCGAATATTTTGAACTCTGGTTTTTTCTGAGGACCGTTGCGTGCGAGAGCTAGGTTCATATTTGTCAGCGCGATTCTTTCCGAATGCCAAAAACTCGGGGTCGTTCTCAGGATTTGGACACATTTTGAGAAACTCTTTCCACGCCAGCCCCGCCCACTTGCGAGCGGTTGATTTTGTGAGCGGGGGCAGGTTGCTTATGTGATCACTGGCCGCTTTTTGCCGCCATGCCTCTTGCATCCATCTCATGTAACAGAGTGCCCAATCGTTTGTCAGAATTCCGAGATCCGGTATTTTGCGCTGCCCTAGTCTTTTCGAAGTATTCTCAGGGAGGCCAGATGCAAGATCAACGGCGTCGAGAGTTTCGGAGGTTGCGTGCAAGGCGCCTTTATCCCGCCCCGCCATCACTGGCCACCGAACGCGGCCTGATGCTACAGCTCGCAGAACCTGATCGGGTAGTGCGTTGAAAGCATTGATCCTCGCTCGCAAATCGCCCCACTCTCGGACGGCTGCGGCGATTTCCTCGGCGGACGCGACAGGCTGCACGCCATCGCTTTTGTTTCCGGGGGTTGGTGTCGTCCTATTGATCTTTTTCATATCAATTTCCTGCGGCAGATTTTGCGCCCGGGCGTTGGATGCTTTTCGATTCGTCAGGGGCAGAGAACGAGACGCGCGCCATCATGGCTTGCGCGTGATCGTCTCGGAGGTGCCCATACGTTTTAATCAATAACGCGCCGCCGTCCTGATGGCCCAATATCCTCGCTGCGGTCGGAACATCGATGCCGGATTCAATCCACGTAGTAGCTGCAAGGTGTCTGAAATCGTGGTGTGTCATCCGCGCAATGCCGACGCTGGCGCACGCATTGTTGAGCGATTTCTGCGCCTCGTAAACGCGTGCAACCGTGTCGGTATTGGTCCGGCTTTGGTCGCGTGCCTTGAGTGTCTCAAGTAGTGATCGGAGTTCATCGATCATCGGGACGAATCGTGCATTTCCGTTTTTTGTGATCCGTAGGCAGATTTGATTTCTGCCGAAATCAACGTCAGCCCAGAGCAGGTGTTTAATCTCATTCCGTCGCGCTCCGGTGAATGCCATGAGTTCGCATAGATCGGCTGCAAGGACGGCATTACCTCGGATTTCGCGCATTGCTGCAATCATGCGCCGGAATTCTTCGGGTGAGGGTAGGGGTTTCGCTGTGGGTTTTTTATTCGGTCGCTTCACGCGTGCATCCCTAGCCACATTGGAGAACACCGCCCCGGCTTCAACGCATACGTCCAGAGCCATCCTGAGAACGTCCAGCATGGAGTTGTGGGTTGTCTTACTGCATCCCTTTGAATTCCTCATCGGAGTCTTTGCGCCACGCGGTATATGTGGAACGGATTGCCCCATGACGCGACTTGACCATGCGAGCGCATCCTTTGCAGTTAATTTTCGCGGGTCCATCTTTGCCAACTCCGGCCATGATTTGAGAAGTGCCTTCGCTCCGCTGTGGCGGTGCTTTTTACTATTCTCGGCAATGTCGGAGCGTGCGTCAGAAATGATCAATGCTTGAGCAATAGCTTCCCCGATATTGAGCGCACCACTCGCCGTGTTTTTCGTCACGCGTCGATTCTGACGGTCGGCTCTCGTAAAATCCGCCATCCGCTCCACGGCAACGGATTTTAATTTTGTCCGCAAAGTTGTCCACTTTGTCTTGCCTGCAACTTTCGCTCGGTAGTAGTATCCGCCTCCACGATGAATGTAGAGATTCGCAATATTTGTTACCTGCCATGCGGGGCGATCTTTTGCACTGGTTTTCATACGCTTCCTTTGGTTTGTTCAAAAGGTGTAGAAAAAGGGTGTAGAAAGGTCAATGCAAATCTTTCATTCTTCTCTGTAAAGCACCAATAGCTCAATGGTAGAGCAGTTGACTCTTAATC
>JBDNGG010000484.1:0-5414 GCA_041689405.1 Terrimicrobiaceae bacterium
AGCGTGATTTGGCGAAGCAAGCATTCGAGCGACAGCTTCGCGTGATCGAGATCCACCTTCCGGTCATCCGCGGCGAAGTCGAGAATTGCCAGATGCCCACTATAAAGCACTTCGCCAAAGACCGCCTGGCCCCGGCTGCATCGGTGGAGACCGAACCAGCTTCCGTCCGGTTGCGTATTCCGCGTTTCGATGATGGAGGCCTCCGGGAAATGCTTTTTGAAACCCTGTACCATTCGGGCGGAGTAGCGGAGATTTGCATCCTTCAGGCTGGTGCCGCCTAGCACGAAGGTAACGATGAAAAACAGACATTGATTGCCGACCGAGTTCTCTTTGAAAAAGAACTGGCTTTTCGGGATGCCGCCGCGCACCTGATAGAAATCCGGAACTGGATCGGCAGCGCACGCACCGGCGACTGCCAGCAACATGACGGAGAGGAGTGTGAGGTTGTGTTTCATCCGCTTGTGGCCGCCATCGTACGCGCCGCTATCGAGCGCAAACTACAGCTTGGAATATCATTTTTCGCATCGCACTCAGAGATCGCGAGCCACCTCAAATCACACCCGACAGCGTCTCTGGCGTCACTTGCCGAGTGCTTCCAGGAACGGTTTTAATTCGGGTGAGGCGGTTTCGTTGATGCGTTGGATCGCGGGCAGGGCCGATGGATTGGTCCCCAATTGCTTGAGTGCCTCGATCATTCGTCGCTTCACGGCGGGATTCTTTTCATTTTCCAGCATCGTGGCGACCAGCTCCACGGCACGGGCATCGCCCGATGCCCCGAGAGCGGCCACAGCTTGGTAGCGGACAACCGGATTGGCGTCCGTAGTCAGGGGTAAGAGATCCGCGAAGGCGACGGCTGTAAAATCTCTCGTCGGTTTGGCGGAAAAGAGGGCTTGCTCGATTCTTGCCAGAGCTGGCCAGCCTTTAACTCCATAGGCAGCCAAAGCGGGCGGCATCGGCGTTCCTTTTGCCGGGAGCCAATCGTTCCACTGGCGGAAAATATCGGACGTAGTCCCCGCGTCGGGTGCTGTAGCATCCGCAGGGCCGAAGCCCTTTTTATTAAGAGCCGCGAGCATCCTGTCAATCTGCGGGATCATGTTCTTATTGACGGCGACGTCGCGCATCGCGAGCAAGGCATCGCGCGCCGGCTGCCCGGGATATTTCACCAGTTTGAACTCCAGAACGCGCAGGGCAAATCCACGGTTTGCGGAGTATTTGTCCTGGAGCACCCGCAGCAGTGGCGGCACCGACTTGGGGCTGTCGAGAAGGTTCAGTCCAGTGACGGCGTCGTGGCGTGCTTCGCGTTTTTCGTCGGCGGTTTGATCGAGAACACGATCAAAAATGGGAGTGACGCTCTCGCCCCTTACGGCCAGAGCGAGCATGGCAAACTCTCCCAGGTCGATTTTGTCTCCGGGGAGCGTGGCCAGATAGTCATCCGCTGCGGGGTCTTCCGCGAGCGCCAGGGGATACAGCGAAGCCCTGCGAATCACCCACTCCGGATCTGCCTTCGCGAGTGCCAGCAGGCTAGGAACCAAAGCGGCCTCCGGCTTGCCGGAAATCGCGCGCACCGCCGCCAGTCGCACGGCGGGATCCGCCGAGGTCAGGGACTCCGCCGACGCGCGAACATGTTCCGGCGCCTTCTTCCAGAGTTCCGCCTCGCGGTAAAGGTGCCCAACCGTGGCATTGGTTCCAGCCGTGGCCGCATCGCTGGCTTCAAAGTAGAGCACATCTCCCCCCCCGATCCCGCGCACATACTCATCCCAGAAGCGGGGAATCGATCTATTTTCGGTTAATGCGGAGACCAGGAAAGCCCCCGGATATTTCTTGCGAATCGCGGGGGGAGTCTCCGCCGTAGAATCCACGCCCGGTTGGTTGTAAGGGGCGGTGGTCGCATAATACCCGGCCGCCTCGTGCTCGGGCATGATCAGCGTGTCGGGATGCAGGGCCGCGAGGCGGGCAAACATCTCGGGCGGCATTAGCGTTGACTTTTCCACGCCGTCCACGTTTTTGTCGTAGCTGTTCGTATCCACGTAAAACAGAGTGGCACCCCAATGTTTCTGCGCAAATTTGATGCGGTCGGAAAGCTCGAGCACCGGATCTTTCACCGCATCTTTCTGGGCTTGTGCGAACCATTCGATCTCCGGCTTTTGAACTGGAAGGCCCGCTTCCTTATACAACATGTATCCTTGGTTCTGCTTCGGATCGCGCCCGTGTTTGATCAAGTGATCCTTGGGAACCTCAAAGATGGAAATTGGGCGCAGACAGAAGCCAACCTTCAATCCGGCATCGGTGAACTTTTTGAAAAACTCCGGCGCAATCTCGAACATTGCGGGGGAATATTTCGGCAGGACGCGCGGATCGCCCACGTAAACCATTCCGGGAAATTCGTAGCCTTCGATGTCCCAGATGATGGCGCCCTGCGCGTTGCCCGCCTTGAGATTGGCCACACATCGGTCTGCAAACTCGAGAAGATTGGCGCGGAACTCTGCGCGCCCTTCCGGCGTCGTCACATCCTTCGCCGCGATGTAGCCGCTCGGGTTTTTTTCCGAGAGTGCCCCGCTGTTTGCAACGAATATCCGGCCAATCGGACGACGATCTTTCCAAAGCGGTGCGCCCACCGCAGGGGAGACCACTTCGGCAGCCGACTCTTCAGCGCTCGCAGTTGTCGCGAATAAAACCAGCGCGCAAACGGCGAGGAGCGCGTGGGATAGTGGATTATGGAGTTTGAGGAAAGAATTGTTCATAAACGGGAGTTCGAAGACCAGATTCTATTTGTTAAACAAGGGTTGTAAAGTAGATTTTGCCATGTTGCGAGGAACGGGCGAGATTAAGAGCCGGTGCGGTTGACGAAGGCGGAGCCCGGTGGATCGGGCGCTCTCCGTTGCACGCTGGAAATCCAATGGCCGCCGAGCCATGTCACTCTTCCTCCGCTGGTATCAGTCGACTCACGCCGTTCACGGCGTCTCGCTCAACACAGTCAATTTTGCGGGAAAATGTGGCACGGGCATCCTGCCCGAGTATAGATGAGCCAACATCGGCAGGATGCCGCGCCACCTACCCAGACAGTCTTGGGCTCGACGCCCCCCCTCGTGTCCATGGGCCGCGAGCGCGTAAAAATCTTCAGAAGATTTTGGTCTCATCCGCCAACCACTGCCTCGCCTGCGGCGGTGGTCCCTTGGCAGTGCGAGCTATTTGGATGATCCGCTGATCGCACGGGCCATGTTCCTGCCAGGTCGATTCATCCGCACGGGTTCCAAACTTTATGGAATCCGTGCGACTGAAAATCCTTGGGGTTGGTCGTCGCGAATTCCTCCACGCCAAAATGGCGCAAGGTGAGACCCAGGCGGATGTCAATGATCCGTCGGAAAGCGAACTCTTTTTTCGGAGGCCATTTCCAGACATCCCCCATGACCGGGGCGGATTCGACGAGCCGCCAGTTCCGGTTTTCCCGGAGTCGCTGGCAATAGGCTCCCGCCTCGCGTGGGGTCATCGGGCGTTTGAAAATCTTTCCGTTGCAGAGCTTCAGAAAAACCTCGACGAGCATCAGTTCACTGATGATGGCGGCTTGTTTATGCAAACCTCGCGGAACCGTCCTGTAGAAGTTTTTTTCAAATATAGAAAAAAGTTCTTGCCGTTTTCAAATTTTTCCGCAAAATATTAGTTATATGAAAGCCCCATCCATTCATTCTTTGTGCGCCCCTGCGATCCTCGGCCTTGTCGCCTCCGTCCTGGTCCTTTCCCCGCGGGAAGCGTCGGCCCAAACAACTACTTTTAACTCTGGCGATGGTGACTACCTTAATGCTGCACGCTGGAATTCTGGCGTGCCCACCGGGTCAATTAATGCTGCGATTAATGGCAACCGGACAGCAACCCTCTCGGGGAGCGCTCCGACGGTGGGTCTGGCAATGAACATCGGTGCCAGCACCCCAACCGCGGGCACGCTGGTTTTGAATACTGGGGCGTCCCTGACGGTTACCGGTGCAACAACACTGCTTAGTTTCGGCAGTTTGGGTTCTGGTATGAGTGGAAGAGTGACTCAAAATGGCGGGTTATTCACCGGAAGCACCATCAACATTGGCAGTGGTTTGGCTTCTGGCCAGACGCCAGCCAACACGGATGCTGCGCTTTACACCATGAATGGCGGCACACTGTCTGCCACGACCCTGAATGTTGCTGGAGGCAGCTCACTAAAAGGATCCATGGTCATGACCGGTGGCACAGTCACCACGACAACCCTCTCGGTTGGCCAGAACGGTGCCGCCGGGAACCTCTCAATCTCGGGCGGAAATATGACCGTAAGCGGAGCTCTGAACATGCAAGCGGCGGGCGCAGTGAATATCGGAACCTCAATTATCTCGGTATCAGGCGGTTCACTCACACTGAATACCGGCTCCGCAATTGCTATCAATTCCAGCTTAAATTCCCAGAATGCCAAATCCATCTCGGTCAGCGGGACCGGTGTTGTCAATCTGGGTGGGCGCTCGACAGCCTGGGCAAACATTGGGGCAACTGCCGAATATGGAGTGGTGACGGTAAGCGGCGGAGAATTAAATTTTCAAAATGCTAACACCATACTGGGCAACAATTCGACATTTACCGGCGGTAAGGTCACTGGCCTGAATACATTAAGCAATAATGCCATGGTCATCAACGGTTCGGAGTTCCACGTTGGCAGCAACACTGCGGCCGCATCCACAACCACACTGGGCAACGTGGCCGGAACCAGCTTTACCTCGACCAGCGGCAAGCTGGTTTTTGGAGCGTATGGAAACAACTCGGCGGACATTTTCTTGAAAAGCAACGTGGCCACCGCCAACCTGAGCTTTGGAAGTATCGTCGTCGATTTCAAATATACCCCAACGGCTGGACATAGCTTCAATTTTATTGACTGGACGGGACCGGGAATGACCCTGTCCACATCAAACATTTCTGCCACCGGTTATGCCAACGACTATTCAGTCGTGTGGAACACCTCTCAATGGTTGAGTAGCGGAGTTCTCTCGGTGACTTCTGTAACTGTCATTCCTGAACCTTCCACATGGGCACTCCTGGTTTCCAGTCTCCTGGCCATCGTAATATTCCGCCGCCGCCGCCGCGCGACAAATTAGGGAATTTCAGCCGTCGATTTGGTGTCGCGCGCACTGCCGGTTGGGGCCGACAGGATGGCCGTGACCCGAATAATGAGGCACCGCAGTTCATGGGGGACTGCGCTGCCTTTTTTCTTTGAAAAATTTCCATGCTACGCAAAATTCACCTCGATTTTCACACCCGTCCTGAAGTCACAAATATCGGATCGGCCTTTGATCCGGAAACATTCGCAAAAACGCTGGCCGCTGCGCATGTCAACTGCGTGGCGACGCCGGGCAAGTGCCAGTATGGGGAGACCTACTATGAGACCGCTGTGGGGCACAGGCACC